>CAMFLN010000204.1 GCA_945957305.1 uncultured Planctomycetaceae bacterium
CGCACAACGGCGACCAGGTCATGCGTCTGTTGCGCGAACTGGTGAGTCAGGGGCAGACGATTCTGATGGTCACGCATAACCCGGCGCATGCCGCCATGGCTGATCGCATCGTCATGCTGCGGGACGGCGAAATCGTGCACGATCGGCTGCTGCACGAGGCGGGACGAACAGCGCAGGCGGTCGGTGAAAGCCCGAGCGTGGCGCCATGATGCTGCGCAGTTATACGTATCGCGAAGTGGTTCGCCGGCCGGGACGCACGCTGTTGACGTTGATCGGGATCGTCATCGGAGTGGCCGGGGTGTTCGCCATCGCGCTCGTGATCAATACGACGAGGCACGCCTATCAGCAGATGTTCGCGGATCTCACGGGACACGCCGCACTCGAAGTCGTCGCCGAAGGGGGCGGTGGGTTCGATCCAGCAAGCGTCGGAAGTCTGGCCACTGTGCCCGGGGTGCGCTCGGCCGAGCCGGTTGTGCAGATGGTGGCCGGCCTGGTCAACGGCGAGAACCCCTTGGGCGTGATGGTGATCGGGACAAATCCTGCGGCGGATGAGGAGTCCGCGAGGCATTTGGTATCGGGACGTCTACTTGAGTCCGATAACGACGCCCTGTTGGTCGACAATTTTGCCCGCAGCCTGAAGCTGAACGTCGGTGACAAGATCCGCCTGCTTTCGAGAGCCGGCATCAGCGAATTGCAGGTGGCCGGCCTTGTCGAGCCGAGCGGCGTGGCGGGCTTCAACGGCGGGGCGGTCGTGTTCGTGCCGCTACGATCCGCGAGACGCTTATTTAAGCTTGATCATCAGGTCACAGCCATTCCCATTGAACTCGATGAGGGGGCTGACGAGGGCGAGGTGCGCGAGGCGATTGCGGCGCGGCTACCTGCCGGGCTCAGCGTGCGATCTCCGGCGACACGCGGCGACCTGGCCCAACACAGCCTCTTTGGCGCCGAGCAGGGGCTCGAGGCGCTGAGCGTGGTTTCGATTGTCGCCGGCGCGTTCGTCATTCTGAATTCTTTCCTCATGAGCCTGGGAGAACGACGGCGCCAATTGGCGATCTTGCGCGCAATTGGGGTTACTAGAAGTCAGGTCACCACGCTGTTGTTGCGCGAGGCGTTGATTCTGGGATTGGTGGGCATGATGCTGGGCATCATCCTCGGGCTGGCGGTCTCGGTCGCGCTGGTTGCTGGCATGGAGCAATTGCTCGGCGTGACGCTGCGTCGGCTGGAATTGGCGCCCCAGCCATTTCTCCTGGCGGCGCTCTTTGGGCCGGGAATGTCGGTGCTGGCGACCTTGGCCCCCGCACGACGCGCCGCACAGCGGCCACCGCTGCCTGACTTGTTGGGATTAAAGCAGATCGGTAGCGAGGGCTGGGGCTCGCGCATGTCGGCGATTGGGTTGGCGCTGGGCCTTTGTGCCGTGATCGGAGTGACCGCCTTCATCAATAGCTGGTGGCCCGCCGCGATTCAGCGCCGCATACCGGCGCTGCTGCTGGGTTTGATCCTGGTCAGTGGCGTGTTGCTTACGCCAGCTTTCTATCCCTACATCGCGCGAGCCATCGCGTTGCTGCTACGCCCACTCTGGGGCATCGAGGGACGTCTGGCTGTGCGCCAGCTCGAACGCAACGTGTTGCGCAGCGGCCTGACCGCCGCGGTGCTGTGCGTAGCGCTGGTGATTTCGATCGCCATGGGGCAGTCGATCCGCAACAACATCCACGATATCGAGCAATGGTCGGTCCGCACGTTCCGGGCTGATTACCTGCTGCGCAGCACATTGCCCGAGTTGAGCTACGCGGTGGCGGCGCAGCTTCCCGAGGAATTGCGTGGGGAACTGGCCAGCTTGCCGGACGTGGTCACGGTCCACGAATTGAACCTCGTGCAGGTGCAAGTCAGCGGCGAAGCGGTCGTCGTCGTGGCTCGCAGCTTCGACGCGGCAGCCACCGAGGCCCTGGACTTGGCCGAGGGAACGCAGGCCGAGATTACTCGCGGGTTGCTGTCGGGCGAGGCCGTTATCGGCACGGCTCTGGCCCGGCGCCTCAACTTGCGCCCCGGAGATTCGATTTCTCTGCATACACGCCGCGGTGATCGAACCGTGCGCGTGGCAGGCACTGTCACGGAATACATTGCCGGCGGAATGGCGGTCTACCTTGAACGGGGGGCGGCGAAGGAGCTTTTTCAGCTCGACGGCGTCGATGTCTACATGGTAACGGCCGCCAACGGAAAAATTGCTGCGCTCGGGAAAACCATGGAAAAGTTCGCCGAGGAACGGGGCTACATGTTGCAATCGAACGCCGAATTCCGCGAGCGAATTCATCAAATGATGGCCGGGGTGATCGGCTTTCTGTGGCTGCTGCTAGCGTTGGTTTTTCTCGTGGCTTCGCTGGGGATTGTTAACACCCTAACCATGAACGTCATGGAGCAGACGCGCGAAATCGCGGTGCTACGCAGTGTCGCCTTGCGGCGCTGGCAGGTGCGGCGCATGGTGCTCTACCAGGCGCTGTGTCTGGGGCTGGCCAGCCTGGTCCCGGGAATCGGAATCGGCTTGATTCTCGCGTATTTGATGAATCTTTCGACGCACGTCTTGTTGGGGCAGCCGGTCGAATTCGACGCCGAGACGTGGTTCGTCGTGGCTTGCGGAGTTGCCTGCTTGTTGATTGCCATCACGGCGGCATGGCTCCCGGCGCGGCGTGCCTCGCGACTGGAAATCGTCCGGGCGCTACAATACGAATAGCAGGTCCCTGGTGATCGATATCACGGCAGCACTTCCGGTGATCAGCCGGCAATTCCCGGTGCTGCCGCGCCCGCGTTGGACATGTCAGCGCGATGAAGAAAAAAGTTTTGCGTTCTGAAGCTTTTTTGATCCGAGGTGCTCGCGGGCCTTACCTGCTGGGCGCGTCCCCTTTTCCGCCTGTATATAATGGCGACGTCCAGGCACCGGGGCCCGGATTTGGTATTGCCTTGGAACCGGCAATGCCGTTACGTTTCTGCCGGTGCAAGGACGACGCCCGCCCAAATCGCACGCCGACGATTCGGGGCAGCAGCATGTCGCCACTCGATATGATGCTTACAGGGAGCAAATTGATGGTGAGGAGATCGATTGTGGCCATCCTCGGCATGTGCCTGGTTTGCCTTTCAGGCACCACGCGTGGCGAGGAGCGGAAGGGGTCCCTGGTAATTATTGGCGGCGCTTTGCGTCCGACCGACAGCCAGGTGTGGGAACGCGAGATCTGGGAACGGATCGTGGAACTCGCCGGAGGCGAGGGAGCGAAGATTGCCGTTTTCCCGACTGCCAGCGGTACTCCCATTGATAGCGGAGAAAACGCGGTCGTCGCTCTGCGAAAAGCAGGCGCCGATCCGTTCATCGTTCCGCTGGGCTTGATGAATGTCGACGTCGACTTTCGCAAGCTGGTCGTCGACCAGGACATGGTCGATAAGGTGCGCGGAGCCACCGGTATCTTCTTCACCGGCGGCGATCAAAAGCGCATCACCAAGGCCCTGCGCACTGATGAAGGCAAGAATACGCCGCTGCTCGATGCAGTTTGGAGCGTGTACGACAATGGCGGCGTGGTCGCTGGTACCAGCGCCGGAGCGGCGGTTCTCAGCCGTGTGATGTTCAGCGATCCCGACACCGTACTGACAACCCTGAAGCAAGGTGTCAAGTTCGGCAAGGAGATCGACGAAGGGCTCGGCTTCCTCGATCACGGCTGGTTCATCGAACAGCATTGCCTGACGCGCGGACGGTTCGCCCGGGCGCTCGTCGCCATGCACTCACAAGGCCTGAAGTTCGGGATCGGTGTCGACGAAAACACCGCCTGTGTCGTCCGCAATGGGACCGAAGTGGAGGTCGTCGGGTTTCGCGGCGCCGTGGTGTTGGATCTTTCCAACGCCAGCCACGACCCAGACGTGACGGGCTTTAACCTCAAAAACGTGCGCCTGACGTATCTCGATCATGGTGACACGTTCGACTTGACTACCTTGGCCGTAACGCCGGCGAAAGAGAAGGTCGCCGGATCGATGCCGCGTGGCAGCGAGCTGGAGTCTGAACCGGCGCGCATGTTCATGGTCAACGATATTCTGGCCAACACGACCGTCGTGGACGTGCTTGTGCGATTGATGCAGGGACGCAAAGTCGAGGCGATCGGCTTGGCCTTCGACGGCCTGGCTGCGCGACAGGAGCCCACTCAGGGCTTCGAGTTCCGCTTTTACCCCGGCGAGGATAGTGCCGGCTGGTACGGCGACGTTCCGGCGGGAACCGGCTTCACCGTCAGCAATATCCACTTGGATGTGCGGCCGATCGAAGTGTCGGGTCCACTCTATAAGTAAGTTGGCCCTGTTTCTCAGCTGCATTAGCTCGCGAGCAGGACCCTCAAGGGCACCCAGGCTTGGATCGCCACGGTGCCGGCACCGTCGGCGCTGGTTCTACTCGTGCTGGGTGGGTCGCTGGCTTTCATGGCGACACGTCGCGCGACAAACGTGAAGTAGGGGGCGGCTGAGTTCCCCGACGCTGCGGCTTCATTGCGATCGTGTGGAACGCTCTTTGTCGTCCACTGCGCAGCGTCCCCGAATTGCCAGGCACTGGCTATGCCATTCGGCAGTGATGGGCCTTTTCGCGAAACTTCGCTCGTACCTCGCGTGTTGATTCCCCTCAGCAGGGCGCCGTCGGGTCAACGTCGCCACTGCAGGGCAGTGCGCTGGCACTCCAGCTGAGTTCGTCGAGGGAACAACGGACAAGTCTTCCAATGTTACGCACAGAAGCTCACCAGCCCGTGAGCCAGCAGCCGACGGCGTCGCCCGCGCCGACATGGCCCGATACGCAAAACGCTACGCACAATCTTTCAGCGACGATTCAAGAATCTGTCGCGCTGCACACGCCTAAGAAGCCGAACCTCTTCGTGCTGGGGGCTGGCAAGTCGGGCACCACGTCGCTGTATATGTACCTGGCGGCACACCCGGAGATCTTCATGTCGCCGGTCAAGGAGCCAACATTCTTTAGTGATTGCTTTCAGGTCGTCGCTGATCCGATCACCTATTTACAACTATTTCAAAAAGCGACGCACCAGCGCTGGATCGGCGAGGCGTCGCATGCCTACTTGTCGCATCCCGGCGCCGCGGATTGTTTAAAGGCCTGCTTTCCCGAGTCGCGGTTCATTGTCATTTTGCGCAATCCAGCGGACCGCGCCTTATCGTTGTACCGGCACATGGCGCTGCATGGAGATGAGTGTTCGCCGACGTTCGAGGCAGCACTCGCGGCTGAAGAGTGCCGCGTGGCCGATCCGGCGTTCTATCGGGGCAATCCGCAATACTATTACAACTTTCTCTACGTTCGATCAGGCCTGTATTGCGAGCAGATCGAACGTTACTTCGCCCGCTTTACGCGCGAGCGATTTCTCTTCTTAACTTTTGACGAATTGAGTTTGGATCCGCGAGGAACTGTGCGGCGGATGTACGAGTTTTTGGATGTGGATGCTGCGTTCGTGCCCCCACTCGAAGTGCACAATGCCAGCAGGTTCGTCGATTCGGCTCGGCGGCAGTATTGGCTGAAGCATCGCATCAAGCCGTGGCTTGTGCGCCTCGCAGGGAGGCGCGGCGCGACGCTGGCGGATCGGTTAATGGACCGCAATCGTGCCCCGGCAAGACCAGCGCCGATGCACCCTGTAACGCGGCAAAGGCTCGCCAGGCAGTTCAGTGCGGAAGTCGCCAACCTCGAAACATTGATCCACCGCGATCTGTCCGCCTGGAAGGCGGCGGAAGTCGCGGAGTAAATGTGCCAGACGCCGCTCAGAAGCAATCAGCGCGGGGTCCGCACGGCCGGCTTGGTGGCAGTTCCGAACTTTTGCAGCGTTAGTAGCTGTTCGGCGGTGAGTTGAGCCAGCACTTGCTGGCCAGCGGTTTGCCGGATCAAGGCGATCTGCTGCATCACTTCCTGGGTGCCGAGTTCCGCTCGACGAGATTGAACTTCGCCCATGGCGGCGCGCGATTGGGCGAGAATTTCTTCGACGCGCTGTTGTTGCACCGTAGAAAGCTTCAGTAAGCCGCGATACTGCGGCAGGTCGAGCAAGAGCGTCTCCAGAGCACGCGTCGCCTTTCCCGCCAACGACTGCGCGGCCTGCGTCGCAGTGTGGGGCATTTGTCGCGAATCGGCAAATAGCTCGGGCAGGACCGCCGCAACTTGCTGCGAGGCGCGGTTGAGCACCGAGGCACGCTGCGAGTTATTCTTGCGGTTAACAGGAGTAAGGCCGTTGTCCGTCAGATTTGCTTTCGTCACTGCGACCGGTCTGGTCTGTCTTTCGCGGAGCGAGGCCGACGGAGGTGACTCGCGGGGAGTAAATCCCCTG
>CAMFLN010000205.1 GCA_945957305.1 uncultured Planctomycetaceae bacterium
CGATCGTCGGCAGCGTCAGATGTGTATAAGAGACAGGCTGACATACTGCCGCTGGCGCCGTTTTTCGTCCTGGGAATCAGCTTGGGCTTGACGACGGCCTGGCTCGAACGCCATCACGTCGGTGCGATCGGGGACGATTGGTCTTTGACACCGCTCGAGCGCTGCTTGTTGGCCGGCCGCGTATGTTGGTTCTACGCCGGCAAGTTGGTGTTCCCCTATCCACTGGCGTTTTTTTACCCGCGCTTTGTGATCAACGATCACGCCGCCTGGCAATACCTGTTTGTTGTGGCGGCCATCGCTGTGGTGTTGGTGCTGTGGTGGCTGCGCGATCGGCTGGGGCGTGGCCCGCTGGCGGCGGTCCTGATCTTCGGCGGCGTGTTGTTTCCGGCGCTCGGGTTCTTCGACGTCTACCCGTTCCGCTATTCTTTCGTCGCGGATCACTTTCAATACCACGCCAGCACGGCGTTAATCGCGCTGGCGGCTGCCGCGATTGTCGCGGTCCGCCAGCGGATTGTGCCGGCACGGCAACGCCTTGTCGACGCCTTGGTGACGCTATTGGTCGCGGTGCTGAGCATCATGACATTTTGCCAGGCGGCCATTTACCGCGACCTGGAGACGCTGTATCGCGATACCATTCAGAAAAATCCGGACGGTTGGGTCGCGTACATGAACCTGGGCACTGTGCTCGAATCGCAGGGGCGACTGGAAGAGGCGCTTGCGTTGGCCCGCGAAGCGGCGCGACTGAAACCTGACGAACCGGCTGTTCATAGCAACCTGGGCTCGACGCAACTCAAATTAGGCGAGGCGCGCGGCTTTCCGCCGGGGGCACTGGAAGAAATCATCTCCGAGCTCGACCTGGCGTTGCATTTAGCGCAAACCCGACCGGGGCTTTCGAAAGTGGCGCCGGTCATTCACAATAATTTGGCGATCGCCATCGTAAAACTGGGCGAGCGCGACGGTTTTCAGCCGAATCAGTTTGAGCGCGCCGTCGAGCATCTGCGCGAGGCCCTGCGTTTGAACCCAGCCTATGTGGGCGCGTATAACAACCTGGCCTCGGCCCTCATCTCCCGCCAACAATTGCCGGAAGCACTCGACTACTTGTCGCACGCCGCACAACTCGAACCCCAGAATGTCGACACATTAGTTGCGCTGGGAAACACCTTCTCGGCGATGGGCAAGAGCGACGATGCGCGGGCCGCGTTCGAACGTGCACTAGCAATCGATCCGCGCCGAGCGGCGGCACAATACGGCCTGGCATTGTTGTTGCTCGGACAAGGGGACTCGTCACAAGCAATAGCTCACCTGCAGCAGGCATTGCACAGCGACCCGCGACTTGCCGAAGCGCATTATGCCCTGGCGGGCGCATTGGCGGGCCAGGGGAACTTGCCCGCTGCAAAAGAGCACTATCTTTTGGCCATCGGTCTCCGCCCACACTACGACCGGGCCTGGAACAACTTGGGCGTGGTGCAGATGAACCTGGGTGAGACAGAACAAGCAATTCACTCTTTTGAACAGGCGCTCCGCGTCAATCCCGAGTACGCCGAGGCCCGTGCGAACCTGGATCGCGCCCGAAAGGTCAAAGAGCAGGACAAACTGCCACCGCCTGCTCAGCAACCGTAACTTGGACAACCGCCGCGCTGCAACTGAATTGATGGAATCACAAGAGGACAAATTGTCGATGACCGCTAGGCAATCAACCGGGGTACAAGGCCTCGACGAGCTTCTGGGTGGAGGACTACTGCCGGGTACACTCACCGTAATTTCGGGCGCGACGGGTATTGGCAAGACACAACTGGGGCTGCAATTCGCCGCTGCCGGCCAGGCCCAGGAAGGCCAACGCGGCATCATCTTCGATATGAGTTCGCGGGGCGATGGACAGAACCACGCCGATTACGCGCGGCGGATGTTTGATTGGCCGCTACAGATTGCCGATCCCGCGAGGACCCCACCGCTTGACCAGTTTTTTGCAGAGTTGCCGCGCTTGGGGAATTATCTGCGCGTCTTCGACTATCAAGGTAAGCGCGTCACACGCGGCGACCTCGACTTTGAAGGGTGGCAAGATTGGCAGTCCGAACTCGCCCGCAAACTTACGGCCGCGATCGCCTTCTTTTATGGCAACTTTCTGCACGGGGTGCGGCGAGCCGTGATCGACGGTGTCGAGCCGGTAGGGCGCGCGAGCGATTCGATTCAATTCGACCTATTCGAATACGTCTATCATCAGATCCTGCGCAAGGACCCGGAATGGGTCGCCCGGGATTTGTTTCGCGAGCGCTTCCGCGAGAACGCTGGCCGCATCGCCGCCGCGACCTACGACAACAGGCAGGTTGGCTGCTTGCTGCTCTACACTTCGGCCGAAGTCATGCTCGAAGAGCTGGCAGCCCGGCCTTTGGAGGAAGGGGACGTCCTGTCGAACGCCAACACGGTGATCTACTTGGGCAAGGTGCGCGACGGAAATCGGCTCCGCCGCGCTCTCTATGTCGCTAAACATCGCGGTAGTGCCTGCACCGATGAGTTCGTTCCCTACACGATCGACGATCGTGGGCTGCGGATCGGCTGAAGCTTGCGAATACGCTTCCGTCGTTAAGGATCGAGAACGCGGACACGACGCCCCTCGACCTTGAGCCGGCCCGCGACATAGAGCTTGATGGCCTCGGGTAAAGCTGCGCATTCCGCCGTGAAGACGCGCGCGGCAAGTGCCTCGGGCGTGTCATCTTCCTCGACCGGCACGACGCGCTGCAGAATGATGGGCCCATGGTCGTACTCGTTGTCGACGAAGTGGACCGTGCAGCCCGAAACCTTTGCGCCGTATGCGAGCACTGCGCGGTGGACGTGCAAACCATAAGCGCCAAGTCCGCAGAAAGCCGGGATCAACGCCGGATGAATATTCATCACGCGGTTGCTGAAGTCGGCCGGCACCGGAGCGAACTTCAAGAAGCCGGCCATCACCACCAGGTCCGGCTGCACCGTCCGGCAAGCAGCAAAAACCGCAGCGCCGAAGGCTTCGTCGCTGTCAAAGGACCGACGCTCGCAAACCAGCGTGGGAATGCCCGCGTCGAGCGCGTACTTGAGTCCGCCGGCCGTGGGATTGCTCGACACCACCAGCGCGACATCGACCGGCAATTCCCCCGCGGCAATCAGCTGCAACAGATTGCGCAGCGTGGTCCCGCCCCCCGAGATCAACACCGCAAGTTTGAGCGGCCGTGTGATCATGATTTCACAATCTGCAGGTAGACGAGCACGGAGTGG
This sequence comes from uncultured Planctomycetaceae bacterium, assembly GCA_945957305.1. Lineage (GTDB taxonomy): Bacteria > Planctomycetota > Planctomycetia > Pirellulales > JACPPG01 > JACPPG01. Next base: position 3,247 of record CAMFLN010000205.1, read on the forward strand.
CCGGCGACCTTCGTCTCGAGCGGGTCACGGTCAGCAGCCAGCGGCGTGTCAGTCAACCGAGCACAGAGCGTCTCTGACTGGATGTAGTCGGCAAACTGCTTGACCGCGCGGTGCAACTCTTCTCCTTCGGTGACGATCCCGAGTTCGATGCGATCGGTGTATTCGCAGCCGCGATCACGGCGCAGGTTTTGAATCGAATGCACTAAATCGCGCACGTGTCCTTCGGCAATCAAATCGTCGTTCAACTCGGTGGACAGCACGACGACCGCAGCCGAACCTTGCGCTGCGGCCCAACCGGGCTTGGCCTGCAAGCGGACCTGCAAGTCTTGCGAGTCGAGCGACACCGCGCCGTCCGGCAAGTCCAACTGCACGGCGCCGTCGGTCTCCATGCGGGCGAGCAACTGCGCGGCGTCCGCCTCGGCCAGCGCCTTCTTCAGCGCCGGTAGCTGTTTGCCGAGCCGTGGGCCTAGGCGTTTCAGATCAGGAAGCACCGTATAGGTGATGTACTGATCGGCCTTCTGCGTGTACTCGACCTCTTTAACGTTCAGCTCGTCTTTGACCAGGCCGTCATGCTCTTCGAGCCAGTCGCGATGCACCGGGTCGGCCAGAATTACTTCGACCTTCGCCAGTGGTTGCCGCACCTTCAGCTTGGCATTCATCCGCGCGCTGCGCCCCAGCGAGACAATCTCGCGCACCAGCGCCATGCGGGCCGAGAGCCGTTCATCGACTTGCGTCGCGTGCGCTGTGGGATAGTCGCACAGATGCACGCTTTCGCTCGCCCGATCGGCGAATTGATGCACGACCAGTCCTTGCCACAAGGTCTCGGCCAAGAACGGCACGAACGGCGCCACGAGCTTGGCCGTGGTCAGCAGGCATTCGTACAGGGTCCAATAAGCGTCGAGCTTGTCGGTGTTGTGTTCGCTGCTCCAAAACCGGGCGCGGCTGCGGCGGACGTACCAATTCGACAAGGCATCGACGAAGGCCGTGATTTCTGCGCAGGCATTGAAGTTGTCATAGGCGTCCATCCGCTCGACCACGGCGGCGCTGGTCCGGGCCAGCTCGCTCATGATCCAGCGATCAAGCTCGCTACGATCGGCGATCGCGCGATACGATTTGGCTTTCGCCAGGTCGGCCGCATCAAGCTGCCCAACATTTCCCCGTAGTTCTTCGGCCGGATCGAAGCCGTCGATATTGGCGTAGATCACGAGGAAGCTGTAGACGTTCCACAGCCGCAGCAGAAACTCGGGAATGCTGTCCTTGATGGCCTGCTCGTTGTAGCGGATCGATGTCCACGGCGGCTGATTGGCGAAGAAATACCACCGCAGGGCGTCGGCGCCATAGCGGTCGAAGATCTCGCCCGGCTCGCGGTAGTTCCGCTTGCTCTTGGACATCTTCTGCCCATCCTCGCCCAGCATCAGACCCAGCACGATGCAGTTGCGGAACGGGTGAGGGTATTTCACGTCGCCGAAGACGAGCGTGCTGATGGCCAACTGGCTGTAAAACCAGCCGCGCGTTTGATCGATGGCTTCGCTAATGAAATCAGCCGGGAAGTTTTGCTGGAAATGGTCGGCGCCTTCGCTCGCAGGATAACCCCACTGCGCAAACGGCATCGCGCCGGAATCGTACCAGCAATCGATCACCTCGGGCACGCGCGTCATGCGGCCACCGGCAGCAAACGGTGAATCGTACGTGATCGCGTCGATATAGGGCTTGTGAATCTTCAGGTCGTCGACCAATTCGGGATTCTTCTTTTTCGCCGCGTCCCACACTTCGGTGCCGCGCACGCCTGGCTTAGCCGTTAGCTCGTCGTAGTTGGCGACTGCTTCCATTTGGCCTGTTTTGTCGCACACCCAAATCGGCAGCGGTGTTCCCCAATACCGCTCGCGCGACAGGGCCCAATCGACGTTCGTGGCCAGGAAATTGCCGAAGCGGCCGTCTTTGATGTGCTCAGGCAGCCAGTTGATTTGCTCGTTGTTGGCGAGCATCTGCTCTTTGTAATGCGACGTCTTAATAAACCAACTGCGGCGCGGATACTGGATCAACGGGTCTTCGTCAGCCCGCCAGCAGAATGGGTAATCGTGCAGGTACTGCTCTTGATGCCACAGCAGTCCCCGCTGACGCAGCTCGCGCGAGATGTCGCGATCGCAATCCTTGACCCAGCGTCCCTGGTAGTCGGGCGCTTCGGCCGTGAACTTGCCGTCCGGCGCGACGGCGCAAATCAGCTCGGGGCCCTCGCCTGGCTGGAACCGTGCTTGTTCGCTGCGCAATACTTCGAAGTCGACTTCGCCGAACGCCGGCGCCTGGTGCACGATGCCGGTACCGCTGTCGGTCGTGACGAACTCGGCCGGCACGATGCGCCAGGCGAGTGCCTCGACACCCCCCTGCTTCAGCTTGCCCACCGCGGCGCCGTGTGAAGCATAGTAGTAGTCAAACGGCGGCTGATAACGGCGGCCGATCAGCTTCGCCCCCATCACCTTGTCTTTGACGTGCAGCTCGCGCTTCACCTTGCCGGCCAAGGTCTCGACCAGTGCTGACGCGACATACAACTTGTCGGTTTTGCCCTCATGCTCGTCGACGACCAGCGAGTATTCCAGCTCGGGGTGCACGGCGGCGAACTGATTGCTGGGCAGCGTCCAGGGGGTCGTCGTCCAGACGAGCAAGCTCGATTCCGTCGGCTGGCCGTGATCGTCGAGCAGCGGAAAGCGGACGTACACACTGGGATCGGCCACTTCGCGATAGCCCTGGCCGACTTCGCCCGAGCTGAGCGCGGTCCCGCCTTGCGCCCACCACCAGACGATCTTGTGCCCTTGATAGAGCAAGCCGCGATCAAAGAGATTCTTCAGCGACCACCAGACGCTTTCGACGTAGCTCTGGTGATAGGTGACATAAGCCTGGTCGAGGCGGATCCAAAAACCGATCCGTTCCGTCAGCCGCTCCCACTCTTGCATGTAGCGCCACACGCTTTGCTGACAGCGGTGGATGAAGGGCTCGATACCGTAGGCCTCGATCTCTTCCTTGGAGTGGATCCCCCTGTCTCTTATACACATCTCCGAGCCCACGAGACGTAGAGGAAT
>CAMFLN010000206.1 GCA_945957305.1 uncultured Planctomycetaceae bacterium
GAATTCCCACGCCGCTCACTGCCGATTCTAGATGATGGCGAATTCTCGCCACGCGGCGCCAGATTCTGGAACTTCGCGAATCTTCCCCGGGCCGAGCGATAGAGCGGCCGCATGTCAGAACACAAGCCAGCGCGATCGATTGCTCCTGGAACGGTCGGCACGAACGCCGACACGCGCGTCGATGCTGCGCACGTGCTGGGCTCAAAGCTGCCCGTAGCGCAGCAAATGGCAGCGGCCGTGCCCAGCCAGGCACCCGCCCACTTTCTGTCTGCTGGCACGGCGTTTCCTGCATCGGCCGAGACGCCGCAAGCGGTCGCTAACTGGCTGCCCCAGGTTCGACGTCAAGGGCGCCAACTGTCGCAATTGTTGCAGCAGCGGCAGCAGGAGCTGGACCATCGCGAGGCTCAGCAACACAGCCAGGCGGCGGAGCTTGAAACGCAAATGCGCGCGGCGCGATTGTGGCTCTCAGCGCGCCAGCAGGAAATGAGCGAGCGGGAAGAGAAACTTGCCGAGCGCGAACGGCAGCTGGCGGATGCTGCGTCCCGTTTATCGGCGGCCGAAGCGTACCAAGAAGCCGCACATCGCGAATCTCTGGTCGACCTCGAGCGGCGTGAAGCCGAAGTTGCGCGCCGCAGCGCCGAGTTGGAAACCGAGCGCTTGAGGATCGCCAGTCAAGCGGCAGCGCAACAGGCGGCGCAGCAAGATCTCGCCGAGCGCCGGCAGCAGGAGCACAACCGTCTGACCTACGCGCGACAATTGACCGAGAACCAACGAGCGGCGGCGCTGGCCACGATACGTCAGGCGCTCGCTGGACTTGAGCAACGGCGCGCCGCGATCGAGGCCGAGGCCACGGCCGTGGAACGTCGCCGCGGCGAATTGATTCAGCTCGCCACCCGCCCCAGCCCCGAACAGCGGCGCTTGATGCGCGCCAACCAGGAGCAAGCCGAACGGTTAGCCGAGCACGAACAACGACTGGCCGCGTCTGCATCGTTGCAAGAGCGCAGCGCCGCCGAGCTGGCGGCCTTGCGGCAAGCTCTGGACGCCGAGCGCGAGCAAGTCGCCGCGGAAGCGCGCGACGAACGGTGTCGTGCTGTCGAGCGCGAGCGCCTCGCGGCGGCCGAAATCGCTCAAGAACGTGAAGCGCTGCGCCGCCAGCGAGCGCTGCTCGACGAACGCCAGGCGAGCCTGGATCGACTCCGCAACGACCTGGCCGAGCTGCAAGGCGCGGCGCTCGAAACTCGCTTGGCGGCCGAAGAAGCACTAGCCAGGCTTTCGACCTCTGCCCCGCCGGCTGCGGTCGCCCGGGCGTTGGCCGAAGCGCGGCAACAGCTGGCCGATCATTGGCGGATCGCAGCCGGACGTGTGGCCGACGACCGTGCCGCGCTGGTCGAACTGCGCGACGAGATCAGCACGCAAACCAAAAAGCTTGCTGCCCAACGCGAGGATCTCGCCGCCTGGGTCGAGCGCCGGCAGCGCGAGTTCGACCAGCAAGCCGAGCGTCTCGCGCGTCGCGAAGAGGAACTTGGCGAAATCGAACGTCAACAACGTAACGCACGAGCCGACTGGGAACAGGCAAGACTGAACTTCGCCCAGCAATTGCGCGCGAACGTGGCGCGATCGAGCGAGCCCGTCAGGGAACCGCGCAAAACGGCCTGAGCAAGGTTGCTCTAGCGAGCGCGAGGATTGCGGCGAGACGCGGCCTTCTCTTTGGCGACTTCATCGCTGGCCGGCTGGGCGTCCCGTGACAGTCCCTCTTGGCTGGCGGGCGACTCTCCGGGGCTCTTCTTATCCGTCGGAGATTGCTTGGCGTGTTCCTCGGCTTGGGCCAACGATTCACTGGCCACCGACATCGCGGCGCGCAACTCCTCGGCCGAGAAGTACGGCTGGCTAGCGCCGCCAATGTGCTCGATCCGCTTCGCGGCGAGCGCTTCCCAGCTCATGTCATTGTTCAAGTTCCAAGCCGCCGCTTGAGCAGCGCGCTGGTCGATCTTGCCCGACCCGAGCAATGTGCACAGCTCGCGCACTCCTGCGTGCGTGGAAAAGGAATCGATGGGCAGCAGGCGATAGGGAATCGCGGGGCGCGGTTCGGCTTTGCCATGTTCGAGACAGACGCAGGTCACCTTGAACTTGCCAACCTTCTCGGCGGGCACGTTGAACATGCCGCCTCCCATGCCCATGCCGCCGCCGCCCATGCCCATACCGCCACCCCCCATCATACCGCCGCCTCCCATGCCGCCCCCCATGGCCTGGCCGCCGCCCATACCACCGCCCAGGTTTCCACCACCACCACCGAGACCACCGCCGCCGCGGCCGAAGGCCTGGCCCAACACCGGGACTGCTGCGAAGGCCGCGGGCAATTGCACGTTGAGCGGCTTCTTGGTCTTGTTCGTGATCATGACGTTCGCTTCCGACGAATCCTTCGGAACGAACTTCACATCGACTTGTCCTTCGTCGATCGCTTTGAAAAGTTCGACCGTCGCATCGTTGGGATTGAAGCGGCCGAGAGGAGAGCGGGCTTTAGTGGTACGTTCCGCTGCGGTGGCGACCTGAGCTGTCACAATCGCCAGGGCGATCAAGACAAAGGCCGGCGTTGACTTCGCAGCGCGGTGACAGATCATCCTCATGGCAAACACCCTTCGCGTGTGCTTCTCGTTCCGTAAAGACGTGCCCGGACAAGGCTCCCAAGAGGAACCGCCGCCCGGGGGAGGCAACCTCTTTTGAGCCTAATCGGACCAGCGGCAAAAGCCAAGCAAAATACGGCGAATCCCCGGCAAAACAGGGTTTTTAGCCCCTCGTCGGTCGTATTCCCAGCAGTCCCAGAGCTGTATTCTCGCCGGCGGCAGAGTCGCATAGGATGGGGCCGAGCGCTCAAGGACCGCCTTAAACGCGGCAAACCGGCGCTCAGCATCCCCTTCGCGAGCGGGCGTCCGCAAACTTCTTATCTACGGAGCATCTCCGTCAATGGCTACTCCAGCGAACGAAATACTTGACCCCGCTGCTCGCCCGACCGTTTTGCGCATCTGGCCGGGCGTGTTTTTGTTTGCCCTACTCGTTGGGGCAAGACTCTCGCCTTACATGGCGCAAGAGATGTCCTTCGGCTTATTCATGTTTGCCATGAATGCGCCGCTGGTCGCTGGCTTGGTAATTCTGCTGTGGTGGATGTTCGGCAGCCGTGCGGCGGGGCGCGAGCGCTGGCTTGGCCCACTGGCCGTCGTGTTGATCGCTGCTCTGTGCTATGCCCTGTTGGACCCGTCGCTCAAGGGGATGGGCTTTTTCTTTTACGTGGTGCCAACCGGCATGGCGGCACTGAGCTTGATGTTGATCTGCCTCAGTCGGCTGCCGACGAACATCCGCCTCGTCGGGGCGTTGGCCGCCGCTGTCTGCGGATTTATGGGATGGGACGTCGTTCGCAACGAAGGTGTGTGGGGCGACTTCAAGACTTCGATGCAATGGCGCTGGAAGCCAACCGCCGAAGAATTGTTCTTGGCGAGTTTGGATCAGCGCGAGGCTTCCTCAGCACAACAGACAGACGATGCCGTTTCGATCGATGAAGCGACTATTCCCGCCTGGCCCGAGTTCCGCGGACCGCAGCGCGACAGCGTTGTGCCCGGCGTGGTCATCGAAGCCGATTGGGAAAAGCATCCGCCCAAAGAGCTGTGGCGGCGCAAGGTAGGGCCGGGCTGGTCCTCATTTTCCGTGGCCGGCCGCTCGCTCTTTACGCAAGAACAGCGCGGCGATGCCGAAGCCGTCGTTTGCTATGACGCCGACACAGGCAGTGAACGGTGGATTCACACTTCGCCCGCCCGTTTCTGGGAATCGGTAGCCGGCGCCGGCCCGCGCGCAACGCCCACGCTGAAGGACGGCAAGTTGTACGCCGTAGGAGCCACGGGATTGGTGCATTGCCTTAATCCGTCCAACGGCGCCGTGATTTGGGAACGAGATCTGGTCAAAGATGCGGCGCGCGAGCCGTTGACGTGGGGTTTTTCCTCGTCGCCGCTGGTCGTGGGGGACGCGGTGATCGTATATGCGGGGGGCGCCGAGGATAAGGGCGTGTTTGCTTACGATATCAAATCGGGCGAGCCGCGTTGGAGCGTGCCGGCCGGCGACCATAGTTACAGCTCGCCACATCGCGCGAAGATCGCCGGTCAAGATTATGTGCTCATGCTCACCAACACTGGTTTGACCGCCATCGATCCGCGGGACGGCAAAAACGCGTGGTCGTACGACTGGAAGTTCGAAGGGTATCGCTGTGTACAACCGCTGCTGGTAGACGACTCGGGCATCTTAATCGGCACAGGCATGGGCACCGGCACGCGCCGCGTGGACGTGACCCTGACCAGTGGCAGCCCACAGATCAGCGATCGCTGGACGTCGCTGGAAATGAAGCCCGACTTCAATGACTATGTCGCGCACAAGGGCTTTTTATACGGCTTCGACCACAACATTTTCGCCTGCATCGACCTCGAAACAGGCAAGCGCACCTGGAAAAAAGGGCGCTACGGCAATGGGCAAGCCCTGCTGTTGCCAGAGGCCGACCAATTGTTGGTGCTCGCCGAAAGCGGCGACGTGGTCCTGCTGCGCGCCGATCCGAAAAGCCTGGACGAACTCGCCCGAACGAAGGTATTGAATAACAAAACCTGGAACCATCCGGTGCTCGTGGGCGATCGGCTGTACGTCCGTAATGGTGAAGAAGCGGTTTGCCTGCAGCTGCCGTTGGTCGAGGCGGCGGCGAGTGGAAACTAGCACGGTATGGTCAGGAGTCCTCGACCGTCGCAAGCGCGGGCGCGCCTATGTTTACCACCCGCTCGCGTCTTGCGATGAAGTCTCGCAGGGAAGGACTGGCCAGCTTTCTGAAGTCCGCGGCTGAACGCGACGTGCCGCGTCGTCCGCTGGGCGACGTTATCAATACGCCTTGGCAAACACCGCGCGTTTGGTGGTGGGCGCGCCGGTGAATATGCACTGGCCGGGGACCTCTTCTTCGAAGCCCGGCTCGTCGGCGATCGGCACGCAGCGGATGGTCAGCTTGTGTTTGCCGAGGATTTCCGCCGTCGCCGGTCCTTCGGTGAAATGGCACACGGCAAAGCCGCCGTGAATCTCGGGCTTGTCGGTGTTCTGGGGAGTGAAGTAGGCCTCGAACTCGTCGAGCTTCGTGATTGTGCGAGTGTTCGCCTGACGTTCGGCCATGGCGCGATCAAAAAGATTGTTTTGCATCGCGGTCAATGTCGTGCCGATTTCGGCCACGAATTGACTGCGTGGAATGGCCGGCTTCTTTTCGCCGGACGTCTGGTCGCGCCGCTTGGGCATCAATGTATCGCCGGTCAGGTCGCGGGGGCCGATCTCGACTAGGATCGGCACGCCCCGCTTCACATGGGCCCATTTCTTGTCGGCCCGGGCGACGTCGCGATCGTCCACCAGCGCTCGCACGGGCTCGTCGTCGTAGCGCTGCGCCACCAATTCGCCGCGCAGCTTCTGGCAATAGGGGAGCACGGCCGCGCGCTCTTCGTCGTTTTTGTAGATCGGCAGGATCACTACGTGCTGCGGTGCGAGTCGCGGCGGCAGCACCAACCCGTCGTCATCGCCGTGAGTCATGATCAAACCGCCGATCAGGCGGGTCGACACGCCCCAGCTGGTGGTCCAGGCAAACTCCTCGCGCCCTTCGGAGGAGAGGAACTTGATCTCCTGGGCCTTCGAGAAATTCTGCCCCAGGAAGTGTGAAGTGCCGGCTTGCAGCGCCTTGCGGTCCTGCATCATGGCTTCGATCGAATACGTGTTGACGGCACCCGGAAAGCGTTCGCCCGCGGTTTTCTCACCGCGGATCACCGGCATCGCCATGTAGTCTTGGGCGAAGCGGGCATAGACGCCCAGCATTTTCAGGGTCTCTTCCTCGGCCTCGGCCCGCGTGGCGTGGGCCGTGTGCCCTTCTTGCCACAGGAACTCGGCGGTGCGGAGGAACATGCGGGTGCGCAACTCCCACCGCACGACGTTGGCCCATTGATTGATGAGGATCGGCAGGTCGCGGTACGACTGCACCCACTTGGCGTACATCGCGCCGATGATGGTTTCGCTGGTAGGTCGCACGACCAGCGGCTCTTCGAGCTTGCCGGTCGGCACCAGCCCACCGTCGGGACTGGCTTCGAGCCGGTGGTGCGTCACCACGGCGCATTCCTTGGCGAAGCCTTCGACGTGCTCGGCCTCTTTTTCCAGATAGCTGAGGGGAATGAACAGCGGAAAGTAGGCGTTGACGTGCCCCGTTTCCTTGAACATCCGATCGAGGACACGCTGCATGTTTTCCCACACGGCGTAACCCCACGGCTTGATC
>CAMFLN010000207.1 GCA_945957305.1 uncultured Planctomycetaceae bacterium
CCTGTGGATCTTTTTCGCCGGGAATCTCGGCGATCAAAATTGGCGCCAGCCGCTTGTCGTCCGGTGCAAAGCGCAGGTTGTAGTAATATTCTTCTTCGAGATCGAAAGGGACGAGCCCACGACAAACGGGATGGTCGGGCGTGCCTGGTCGCGCAATGGTTTTATGTGTGCCGATCTTCGAGAACCAATGCCGCTCGCCGGGGCCGCTTTGATAGTCGAAGTAGCCGCCGATCCAATCGAGAAATTGCCGGCCCCCCTTTTCATTGGGAACGAAGATCGTGTAGTGCAGCGCTACAAAGCCGCAGCCGCGCTGCATCTGGCGTTCGATCGTTGCCAGGCGGTCAGGCTGCAGCAGCGGATGATGCCGCTCGTCGTGGTCAGAGCCGTCGCAAAAGAAGAAGATCGTGTCGGCGTCGTCGAATGTTTTCGGATCTTGCGGCCAGCCGTCGGTATGCACCTCGATCGCCAGCGGCGGAGCGTTGGTCGAGCTCTCCAGGCAAGCCTTGATCAGCCGCGCTCCCTGCTCATATTCGTGATGCCCCGGACCATGGCTCTTAGTGCCGGCGACGAGCACGACCTTTTTCGGTTTCGTCGCAACGGCTGCCCCCTTGGCGGCCGGCTCGCCCGCAAGCAAGGGGGAAGCCAACGCGATGACAAGCGACAGCGCGGCGAATGGCAAGGGCGGGATTCTCATCGCGGGCGAACCTTGTTGTAAATCGAGGTGGGACCGGTAGACTGCCATTCGATCCGTAGTCGGGCCGACGGCCGCTTTAACGCGTCGGGCGAGGCGCCGGAAGCTACCAGGCGACTATTTTGGGCAGCCCCGACCGACGTCGTCAAACGCCCTCCGTTGAAGTCAGTTCTCACAAGTTTCGATTGACCCGCGCCACTCCGCCGAAATCGGCCGCATGTTTATAGAGATTTCGTTAGCGACCGACCGTGTCGAGCTGAACCTGGCCGAAGGACCGACCGCAGGTCCTCCCCTGCTGTTGCTACATGGGGTTGCGCGGCGCTGGCAGGATTACGCCGTGTTCGCTCCGGCGCTGGCGGCACGCTGGCATGTTCTGGCGCTTGATTTTCGTGGGCACGGCAATTCGCGGCGTGCCGACCAGTATCGCGTCGTGGACTATGTGCATGACGCGCTCGCGGTTCTGCACAAGCGCACCTCCCAGCCGGCTGTCGTATACGGTCATTCGCTGGGCGCTATGGTTGCGGCCGCGGTGGCGAGTCAAGCTCCGGAACGCGTCCGCGCCGTCGTGCTCGAGGATCCGCCGTTTGGCACGCTCGGCCCAGAAATTCGCCAGACCGCGTTCCATAGCATGTTCACTGCGTTTTCAGAGCTGGCGGGCAGCGAACACAGTGTCGATGAGCTGGCCGCGGCGCTGGCGAACGTGACGATCACGACGCCGGGCAAGCCGTTGCGACTGCGCATGAGCGAGCTGCGCGATCCGGCCGCGCTGCGGTTCATGGCCAGCTGTTTGAAACGCCTCGATCCCGCCGCCATGACGCCACTCGTCGAGGGGCGCTGGATGGAAGGATATGACCAGGAGAGCATCCTGCGGGGCATTTCCTGCCCAGCGCTGTTGCTGCAGGGAGAGTACGCGCAAGGCGGCATGCTCGCAGACGCCGAGGCGGCGCGTGTTACGCAACTGTTGCCGCGAGGACTGTGCATCAAGGTCGCCGGCGCGGGACATTTACTCCACACCATGCAACCGGAAACGACGCTGCGACTCGTCACGGCGTTTTTAGAATCCTTGCGTTAGAGTTGGTAAACGAGAAAGCGATGCGATGAAGACAGCACAGGGCACAACGATCATTGAGAACGGCCAGTTGATCGATGGGACCGGGGCGGCCGCCGTCCCGAACGCCGCGGTGGTGATTCGCGATGGTCGGATCTTGTATGCCGGACCTGCTGTCGGCGCACCAGCGGCGCCGCCGGATGCCACGCGGATCAATGCCCAGGGGGGCACGATCATGCCGGGCCTGGTCGAGGCGCATTTTCATCCCACGTACTTCGACGTGGCGGAATTGCAGGACCTCGATATCAAATATCCGGTCGAGTACGTGACGCTGCTGGCGGCTGCCAACGCGCGATTGGCTCTCGAATGCGGTTACACCGCGGCGCGCTCCGGCGGCAGCCTGTTCAACATCGACGTGTGGCTGAAGAAAGCGATCGAAGACGAGATCATGCCCGGCCCGCGCTTGGCCGCCAGCGGCCGCGAAATCTGCGGCGCCGGCGGCTTGATGGACTGGAACCCCGACTTTCGCAAGATCGGCATGGAGGGGCTGGTGCTGTTGATCAACGGCGCCGAGGAAGGACGCCGCGCCGTCCGCAAACTGGTCAAAGACGGTGTTGAATGGGTCAAAACCTATCCGACAGGCGACGCCGCCGCGCCGGACACCAACGACCATCACACATTGTGCATGACGTTCGAAGAGATGCACGCCGTGGTGGCCGAAGCCCATAATCATCGCCTCAAAGTCACCGGTCACTGCCGCGCCACCGAAGGGATCAAAAACGCGCTCAAGGCCGGTTACGACACGCTCGAACACGGCACGTTCATGGATGCCGAGGCGCTCGACATGCTGCTCGCGCGCAATACGCCCGTCGTCCCCGCGCTGCAATTCGAGCAGGCCAGCGTCGTGCGCGGGCGCGAATTCAAACTGCCACAGGCCGTGATCGATGGTCATCAAGAAACGCTCGAAGGGGGCGCAGAATCGGCTCGCATGATTTTGCGCGCGGGGGGCCGCATCGGGCTGGGCGGAGATTACGGTTTCGCCTGGAATCCGCACGGCGACTATGCCAAGGAGATCAGCTTCTTTGTGAACTACGTCGGCTTCACGCCGCTGGAAGCTATCCGCTCGGCCACGCTGATCGGTGCCGAGATCATGGGGCGCGGCGAGGAATTCGGCACCGTCGAGCCAGGCAAGCTGGCCGATCTGCTGATCGTCGACGGCGACCCGATCGCGGAGATCCGCGTGCTGGAGGATCGCTCGCACATTATCGCCGTCATGCAAGGCGGGGTTGTAAAGGCCGGTCGCTTGGCAGCTCGGCGTGATGCAGATTCCACAGGCTCGACTGCGTCCACGAACGGTGCGAAGACGCAAATTTCCGTGTCACACTAAGCGCTGCACATGGTCAAAGCGCAACGAACGTTTGAGATTGCCGCACCGAGGTTCACATGGAACGTCGCCGTCTAGGGAAAACAGACTTGCAGGTGTCCCCGGTCGCGCTGGGGTGCTGGCCGATGGCCGGCATGACCAGCTTGGGCGTGAACGACACAGATAGCCTGGCGACGCTGGCGGCTTGCCTGGACGCGGGCATCAATTTCCTCGACACGGCCTACAACTACGGCCCCCATGGAGAGAGCGAGCGTTTGATCGCCCGGGCCTTGGGCAGCAAGCGCGATCAATTCGTCATCGCCACCAAGGGAGGGTTGCATTGGGGACCGCAGGGGGAACGGCTGCACGATGCCAGTCCGCGGGCGTTGCGGCGCGAGTGCGACGAAAGCCTGCAACGGCTCGGCACCGACTACATCGACCTTCTCTATCTGCATGCTCCTGATCCGGCGGTTCCACTCGGCGAATCGGCCGGGGCAATGGCCGAGTTGCTGGCCACTGGCAAGGTGCGCGCCGTGGGTGCGTCGAACGTGTCGCTGGCGCAATTGATCGAGTTTGCCGCCGCTTGCCCCGTCAGCGCATGCCAGCCGAAGTACAACATGCTGCAGCGCGAGATCGAGGCCGACATTGTTCCCTGGTGCATACAGCACCAGGTTTCACTCGTGGTTTATTGGCCGCTGATGAAGGGATTGTTGGCCGGCAAGCTTGCGCGGGATCACGTGTTCGACGCCGCCGACGGGCGGGCCAAATATCCGATGTTCCAAGGCACCGAATGGCAGAAAAATCAGGACCTGGTCGACGCGCTACGGTCGATCGCCAGCGCGGCAAAGCGCACGGTTGCCCAGGTCGTGATCAACTGGACGATCCACCGTCCGGGCATCACAGCCGCGCTGTGCGGCGCGAAGCGGCCTGACCAGCTGCGCGAAAACGCCGGCGCCCTCGACTGGCGGCTTACCGAACAGCAACTGGCAGAAATCGATCAGGCACTTGCCGCGCGCGGGCAAGCCGTGTCGCGCAACGCCGTTTGATCCCTATATTCCCGGGATCAAGCGGCAGCTCTCTGCCTTCTCTTTCGCAGTTCACAAATTGACAACCCTGGGCAGCGGGTTATGTTTTTCCGGCTGCCAACGGCGGGTCACACACTGCGCGAGGCGGCAAGAGCCACGATAGGGACGCGATGAAACGGGTATCAAGCCGAATTCTTGCGCAAACCGCACGGGCGTCCCTGGCTTATTGCTTAGTCTCGGCAGCAAGCGCCTCGCTGGCCAACTCGCAGCCCCCGGCACAACCGTCTCGTTCGGCAGCAACGGCGCCGCCGGCAGTGACCGCACAGCCGGCGCCGCCGAGCAATGCGAATCCGTTGCGTGCTGGTGCTCCCGCAAGCTCGTCACCGGCGGCCAGCCCCAGCGGCGCGTCGCCCTCTGTGGCTCAGCCGGGAAATGCTCCGACAGCCACGCTCAACCTGGCCGCGCCCGCTGCTTCAAGCCCCGTGGGCGGGGAAAAACAACCCCCGGTTCCGAACACAGGTCCGTTGCATTTGTTTCGTCGGGCGGAAAAACCTTTGCCGGCGCCCTCGGCGGGCACACCTGCCAAGAAGCTATTTCCGCAAGACGCTCGGGGAGAAGTCGCCAGTTCGCCAGTCCGCGTGATGCGCTATGAGGACGTGGCGGCCGGTGCGGCGCTTGTGCCACTTGCGCCGCGCCCCCAGGGAAAAGCGGCGGGCAACAAGCCTGCGGGTACTCCGCCGCCTGCAGAATCAAGGCCACGCGAAGAGATTCCGCAGATTCAACGTCTGCCGCCGGTCGATCGGACCTTGCCGCGTCCCAAATTTCCGCCGGGCGCGAAGCTGCCGCAAGAGCCGATCGAGATCTATCCCGAGACCGGCAAATAGCTCGGCGCGGCTCGCGCGCTTCGCCTGTTGCCGCGCCAATTCTGGCGGCAGGGTGCCCCTCGTTCTAAGATGGTCTCCGTCTTAGCAATGGGTCAGCATCGACGGCAGGCTTCATGGATAGCAATTCCGCAGATCGTCCGGCGAAGCAGGCCGTGATGGATGTTCCGGCGTGCGAGGCAGTGCACGGCACGCTGCACATTTACGTGGCGTTTGACATTGGCGGCGAAGTGAACCTCGAACGCGCGCGCCGTCTGGTGCCGGCTGAATTGCAGAAACTACCACGCCGGCCGCGCACGCCGTCTTCGATTGCTTATCGACCCGCCCCGCTGCGCTTTCAATTGCCGGCGGCGCGATTATCGCTGGCCGAGTTGGGCGAGGTCGAACTATCGATGGATGCCACCTTGTTCGATTTTGCCGCGGTGGGCGTGGCGCTGCGAACTCCGTTCCTGTTGCCGCCGGCGGCGATCTTGCGTTTGGCGCGTGCGCTCGCGGAACCGGGTGAGCTGGTGCAGGCGGCGCGGCAGGCCTTTGCGCCGCTCTACACCAGCTTGCTGCCCGCGATTCATCAACCGAGTTGGAGCGACTTGACCGAAGAGTACTTTGTTTTCGAATTGCCTCCTGAGGGGCCCTTGCCGCGTCCGGCGGAGTTGCTGGCGCGGCACGCCGCCTGGCTGGCTGGCGTAGTCCGACTGGAAGACGAGGCCCTGAGCCCGGAAGAAATCGACGAGGCCACGAAGTCGCGCATCAGTTATGGTCCCGGCGACCTGTTCTTGGCCGAATGGTCGGCGGCGCTACTGCTCGACCAGGAGTGTGGCGAGACGTTGCAGACCATCGAGTTTGCCAACATTCAATTGCTGGAATTTCGTTTCCTGGACGAGCAGCTCGATCGCCGGCTGAGCGAAGCGTATCGCCTGATCCATCCCTTGCAGCGCCGCTACCTCCCTTTTTGGCGAACGCACACTTTGCCGTTGCGTGCGCTCGGCGAGCTGCGGATGGAGGCACACGACGTTTTCGAGCGCACCGGCAACGTGCTCAAGCTCGTCGGCGACCAATATCTGGCGCGGGTTTACCGGTTGCTCGCCGCACGGTTTCACCTCGACGACTGGGAACGCAGCATCGAACGCTCGTTGCGGACCATCGAGGACGTGTACGGCATCCTCTCGGACCGGGCGGACACGTTTCGGGCCGAGTTCATGGAGGTCGTGATCATCGTGCTGATCACCCTGGAAATCGCGCTGGCGCTGTGGAAGGGGCATTAAACGGCCCAGTTGCAGCGGGCGTGTAC
>CAMFLN010000208.1 GCA_945957305.1 uncultured Planctomycetaceae bacterium
GAGCCCCTCTTGCGTGCCAAAAATATCCGGTCGCTCCTGTTCGATGAGGGATTTCACGACCGGCCGGCGCGCGGGCCAGGCATTGGGCGGCGTATTGCTGGCATAACGTAAGTTGAAAGTCATGACTTTCAGATCGCCGGTGTCGCTACCGTGCGCGGCGCTGCCCAGGCCGAGAAGCCCAGCGATCAATCCGCCCCACAGAAAAACTTTTACCCCGCGCCGCATATTCCGCCTCCGCTTCCTCGTTGGTTATCGATCGTACTTAGCGTCATGACATCTGACAGTTCGGTCGCACCATCATAAGTTCCCGAGTCACCGGTTACCAAACGCACGTCGAGAAACAAGACACGCTTCAAGGCTGCGAACCTCGCTGGCACGAGAGGCAACCACTCGAGCAGCGGGTGCTCTCAAGGGCCCTCCGTCCGATTACAATGCGGAGACGTTCTGCAACTGCATTGCTTCCTGCCGGTGAAACTTCCCATGCAGAGTCAGGAATTGCCCACGATTCACGGTGCCGGTGACGCGCTGCGTTCCGGCCGTACTACAGCACGCGCCCTGGTCGATGCTTGTCTTGCGCGGATCGAACGGTTCGAGGAGCAAGTGCACGCCTGGGTCCTGGTCGATGCAGCAGGAGCGCGGCGTGAAGCGGCGCGGCTCGACGAAGAGTTAGCGGCCGGCCGGCGGCGTGGCCCACTGCATGGCATTCCGTTAGGGATCAAGGACATCATTGACGTCGCTGGCTGGCCGACTCTGGCGGGTTCGCGCTTGCGCGCCGGCCACGTTGCACAGCAGGATGCGCCGGTCGTCGCCAGGCTGCGCGAGGCGGGAGCCATCATCCTCGGCAAAACGGTGACGACCGAGTTTGCCAGCTTTGATCCCCCCCCCACGCGCAATCCCTGGAACCTCGCCCGCACGCCGGCCGGTTCCAGCAGCGGGTCGGCCGCGGCGGTCGCCTTGGGAATGTGCATCGCCGCGATGGGCTCGCAGACAGGCGGATCGATCACACGTCCTGCGGCATACTGTGGCGTGGCCGGCTGTAAGCCGAGCTATGGGCGTGTCAGCTTATCCGGCATCTTGCCGCTCAGCTTTCATCTCGACCATCCTGGTCCACTTGCCCGCGACGTGACCGATCTGGCGATCATGCTTGCGGCCATTGCCGGCTACGACGCCAATGATCCCATATCGGTTGACGTACCGGCGAGCAACTACGCCGCGGAACCGGCCCGCGACACACCTCCGCGGCTCGCGGTGCTGGGTGGCTTCTTTGCCGCGGCGGCGGCGCCGGACGTGCGGCAATCCGTGGACGCCGCGCTAGCCCGATTGGCCGCGGGAGGCGCCACAGTGGAACGGATCATGCCCCCGGCCAGTTTTGCCGACGTGATCGCGAATCACCGCAGCATCATGGCCATCGACGCCGCAAAACATCATCGCGAAAACTTTCCCGCACGCCGCGCCGAGTATGGCCCCTGTATCGCGGCGCTCATGGACGAGGGACTGGCCACGAAACTCGTCGACTACGCCGCAGCACTTGAGCATCAAATGCTTTTTTCTCGCGAGTTGGCGCGGCAGCTTGAGGGATTCGATGCCCTGGTCACTCCGGCCACAACCACCACGGCTCCCGGCCTGGAAACGACGGGAGATCCACGTTTCAACGCTCCGTTCAGCTATGCCGGTTTGCCGACTGTTTGCTTCCCCTGCGGGTTATCCGCGGTCGATCAAATGCCGGTCGGCTTGCAATTCATCGGGCGCCGCTGGGGTGAAGGTCCCCTGCTTTCCACCGCGCAGTGGTGCGAACGGACCTTAGGCTTCGCCGCCGTTCCACCGCTGCTCGCCGAGTTCGCCCAGGTCGGTTAGGATATTTCGCGGACTCGTTCCCGCCGCCGGCCGTTGGCGGACTGGCCGAGGTCCCGTCTCGATTGTTCTCCAAGACAGCTAAATCCACCGTTCGCACTGTCAGCATCAAGAGGGTTTCATGTCCGCTTTGCGTTTCGTTCGCCTGCGCGTTTTGTTGCCTGTCGGCCTTTCGATGCAGGCCGCTCTGCTTTGTATCCAACTCTCGATCCCTGCGGTGCAGGCGGCCGACACGTTGAAAGTAGGCTTCGCCTCGGCCGACGTTACCCCGGACACCAAGGGAGCGGCCCCTGTCTGGATTGCCGGCTATGGCCAGAATCGGCGCGCGACCGGCGTCCATGATCCCTTGTTCGCCCGGGCTGTCGTATTCAACGACGGAGTGAAGAAGATCGCGCTCGTGGTCGTCGATGTGGTAGGCATCCAATACCCGACAACGCAGGAAATTCGCCGCCAACTCGACGGCTTTGACTATGTGCTCGTGGCTAGTACACACAACCACGAGGGCCCCGATGTGCTGGGGTTGTGGGGACCGAGTCCTTTCAAATCGGGAGTCGATCCCGCCTATTTGCAACTAGTCGTTGACCGCACGGTCGCAGCGGTGCGTAAAGCGGATGCCGCGGCGCAGCCCGCCACCGGCGCCTACGGCACGGCAGATGATGAAACATTGCTGCGCGATAGCCGTCAGCCGCATGTTCCGGACGGCGTCATACGCACCGTGAAAATCCTGAGCGCGGAGGGTAAACCGGCCGGCCTGATCGTACAGTGGAGCTGCCATCCCGAGGCGTTAGGCAGTGACAATACGCTGCTCACCGCGGATTTTCCCTGGCAAACCGTCAAGCGCCTGGAAGAAAAGTACCACTGCCCCGTGGTGTACTTCAGCGGCGCCGTGGGCGGACTGATGACAACTCCCTCGAACCGCTACCGCGAGTCGCGCAATATTCCCGACGCGACGTTCGAATATGCCGAAGCCTACGGCAACGAAGTGGCTGATCTGGCGATCAAGGCTATCGAATCTTCGCAGCCGCTTCAGCTCGCTCCCCTGGCTTTCGCCGCCAAGCCGATTAGCGTGCCGCTGGAAAACCCGCTGTACCGCGTGGCACAAATGGCCGGCATCCTGAAGCGCGAAGGGCATGCCTGGAGCGGCGACTTCGAAGTCATCGGCGGACCGATCAAAGGGGACTCGGGCACGATGGTGGCGGGCCTGAGCGAAGTGGCTTACCTGCGATTCGGCCAGTTGCATATTGCCGGGATCCCCGGCGAGATTTATCCCGAGCTGGTGTATGGCAAGTTTCAGGAACCGGCCGATCCAAACGCCGATTTTCCGGACGCGCCGCTCGAGAAGCCGGT
Organism: uncultured Planctomycetaceae bacterium; assembly: GCA_945957305.1. Lineage (GTDB taxonomy): Bacteria > Planctomycetota > Planctomycetia > Pirellulales > JACPPG01 > JACPPG01. Next base: position 3,199 of record CAMFLN010000208.1, read on the forward strand.
TATGAAACTATTGCCCGGCGATAAGACGCTACTCATCGGCCTGGCCAATGACGAGCTGGGCTACATCATCCCCAAGCGCCAGTGGGACAACGTAGCGCCGTTCGCCTATGGTCGCAAGAAGAGCCAATACGGCGAAGAAAACAGTTGCGGTCCCCTAATGGCCGGCATTCTGTTGGGCGCTCTGGAACATCGCGTCAACGAACTGGCGCCCCCCAAGAAGTAAAGCCACTCCGCGACTGCTTCCAGAAATCCCCTCACTGCCAGAAACGGGCCAGGCAATGCCAACGTGTACATCGCCTAACACTGCTTTGCCCTATACGAACCGCTAAATCCAACAACCGCCGATCGGAGATCAGCGAACATGCCGCACCGCGTGACGTACCTGATTTGCTTGGGGGTCTTCACTGCCACCATGCTCGCGCCCTGGCGGGCGCCGGCAGACGAACCGGCCGATCCCAATCGCCCCGCGGCGATCGCCACCTCCGGCGTGCCTGTGGTGCCACCCGAACTGATCGACCGATTGACGCAATATCAAAACATGCGCACCGCCGAGTTCCTGGGCTGGTCCGAAGAGCCTGGCGACGCGGCCGGCATTCTCATTCGCACGCGTTTCGGCAACTCGGTGCAGTTGCACCGGGTATACACGCCGGGCGGGCGGCGCGAACAGATCACGTTCTTCGACGAGCCGTGCACAGGTCGCTTTATTCCCACCGCCAAGGACGGCGCCCTGTTGCTGTCGATGAGCAAGGGAGGCAACGAAAACGAGCAGGTCTATTACTTTGACCGCGCCGCGTTCAAAACCACGCTGTTGACCGATGGCAAGTCGCGCAATCTCCTGGGGCCGGTCGAGCACAACGGCGCGCGGATGATCGTCAACAGCAACCGGCGCAATGGCCGCGATACAGACGTCTACATTGCGGACACACGCAAGGCCGACAGCCTGCAACTGCTGTACGAAACATCCGGCGAATACTGGGTGGCCACCGATTGGTCGCTCGACGGCAGCCAATTGTTGATGAATCGTTACGTGTCGATCAATGAATCGTATCCCGCACTGTTCGATGTCGCTGCCAAGCAGCTGAAGCCCTTGCCGATTCCCGCCGAGGGAAAAGTTTCGTTCGGTACGCTCGTGTTCGCCAAAGATGGCCGATCGGCGTACGTGACATGTGACGCCAAGGGGGAGTTTCTGCAGTTGGCCCGGCTCGACCTGTCGACCAACAAGTACGAATGGCTCAGCGAAGATATTCCCTGGGACGTCGCTGATGTCATCGTTGACCCGACAACCGGCGCGGTCGCCTTTACGATCAACGAGGACGGAGCCAGTCGTCTGTTCCTGCTCGAAGAAAAGGGAAGGCGTGAAATAAAGTTACCCCTGGGCATCGCGAGCGGCGTCGAGTTCTCGCCCGACGGTAGCCAGCTGGGTTTCACCCTCGCCCGCCCCGATGCGCCGGCCGACGCCTACAGCTGCCGGCTGGCCGATGGCACGCTGACGCGCTGGACGTTCAGCGAAGTCGGCGGATTGAATCCAGCTTCGTTCGTCGCTCCCGAGCGCATTCAATTCCCCACATTCGATGGCCGTCAGATCCCTGCTTACTTCTACAAGCCGCGCACGGCGTCGGCCGACAAACGTGCGGCCGTGCTGATCAACATTCATGGCGGGCCCGAAGGTCAGTATCGCCCTCTGTTTTCCGGGATCACGCAGTACCAGGTGAACGAAATGGGCCTGGCCGTGATTTATCCCAACGTGCGCGGGTCGGCCGGTTACGGCAAAACTTATTTGCAACTGGACAACGCCGAAAAACGCGAAGATAGCGTGCGCGATATTGGGGCGCTGCTGGATTGGATCAAAAGCCGGCCCGAGTTGGACGCGTCGCGCATCGCTGTGACCGGTGGTTCGTACGGCGGTTACATGGTGCTGGCCTCGCTGGTGAATTTCCCCGATCGCATAAAGGCCGGCATCGACATCGTCGGTATCGCCAACTTCATCACGTTTCTAGAACACACCAGCCCCTATCGGCAGGATCTGCGCCGCGCGGAATACGGCGACGAACGCAAGCCAGAAATGCGCGCCGTCTTCGAACAGATCAACCCTGCCGGGCGCGTCGACAAAATCAAGTCAGCGCTGCTGGTCGTGCATGGCGTCAACGATCCGCGCGTCCCCTTTTCCGAAGCGCAGCAGATTGCCGATCGCGTGCGCGCTTCAGGACGTTCGGTATGGACGGTCTACGCGGACAACGAAGGGCACGGCTTTGCCAAGAAAGACAACCGCGACTATTTGACCGCCGTCGAGTCACTTTTCCTGGGCGAAAACCTGAAATAGCACGGCGGGCGAGCGTCGCCGAGAGTTGCGCTGTTGAACGGCTACCTGGGTTTACGGCAGGTCCGTTTCGCGACCTGATCTACGGCAGGTCCGTTTCAACATCGATCGGCTTTACGCGATTGGCTGTGTCCTGTCCGGACTTGAGCAGCAGCCAATTCGCGGATCCGTAGGTATCGCTGAAGAACTGGTCCTGAACGCCATCGCTGGCGACGTTCGTCCCCGGCAGCAGGAAGGTGCTTCCATTGTTGCGCGGGCCAGTGCCGGTTCCGGTGATATTGGCGATTTTGTCCGCCACCGGCCGGGCCGCGGTCCACTCAGAGAGGACGGCTTGCAAGGCGGCTTGATTCAACGACGTTGTGCCATCGATCAGGATGCTGCCGTGCCCCCCTTCGGCGCCGTCCGTGATTTGCGAGGCGTAGATGGTGTCGCCTCCCCCGCCGCCAACGATCAAGTTTTGGCCCCCTTCGCCGCCGTTGCCGGTGGGATTAGCGCCAAAAGCGCCGTAGATCGTGTCGTGTCCGCTACCGCCGACGATGAGATTGTTGCCGCCGCTGGCGCCTTTGCGACCGGTCACGGCGTTGCCGTAAATCGTGTTGTCGCCATTGCCGGCGATAATCACGTTACTCCCCTGCTTTCCCTCACCGCCGTTCGAGCCGCCAATGAGCGTGTCGCCGCCGTTGCCGCCCAACAACGTGTTATTTCCCGCTCCGCCATCGAGCGTCGCGGAAATTGTCGCCAACCCATGCGCGTCGAGCTGATCGTTGCCCGCGTTGCCC
>CAMFLN010000209.1 GCA_945957305.1 uncultured Planctomycetaceae bacterium
AGCCTGGCCGGTCGGGCACGGTTACTAAGGGACCTCGAATGAGAATCGGCTCGCGGGCGATCGAGAATTCGTGGTAGTCAAGCCCTAGCATGTCGCCCGGATATTGTTCGACCTGGATGGCCGGGCACGCCACGACCAAGTGCCCCATCGCGGCGGTGCCGATGTCCCATTCGAGATTCGAACCAATCGATGCTGCCAAGCCATGCCTGGCGGCAAACTCCGCAATCCGCCGCGCCTTCGCAATGCCGGCGTTCTTGCCGGGATAGACGCTGATCACATCGCAACATTGGTTGCGCACGAGCTCTTGCGCATGCACGAAATTAAAGCAAATGTCGTCCGCCATGACCGGCGGCGTCGTTTCGCGCCGCACCCGCGCAAGCGCCGAGTAATCGCCATCGGGCGTCGGCTGCTCGACGAGGGATAAACCGCAATCGTCGAGCGCGCGAATGCAATCGATCGCGGTCTCCGCGGTCCAACCGCAGTTCGCATCGATCACCAGTTGCACGTCGGGCCCTGCTGCCGCGCGCACGGCACGTACTCGGGCGATGTCAGCCACGGGCGGTCCGCCAACTTTGACCTTCAGTGTTGTGAAGCCCGCCGCCACAAGTTCATGAGCGCGCCGCGCCGCCTGATCGGGTTCGTACGCACCCAGCGAGAATCGGCAGCGAATTTCGCGCGAACGGTGGGTATCGCTTAGCAGTTCATACACAGGCTGGCCAGCTTGACGTCCTTGCAAGTCCCAGCAAGCCATTTCGATCGCCGACTTGGCGAACCAATTATGTACGCAGGCCTGGTCCATGCGCTGTTCGATCGCGGCGATGTCGGCCGGATCCAGACCGATCAATCGTGGGGCCAACAACCGATCAATGACCGCCTGCGCGCCCCAGACGGTTTCACCGCTCCAGCGGGGCGTGACCGTAGCTTCGCCCACACCCTCGAGCCCCACGTCAGTGCCCAAACGCACGATCAGGAACTCCGAGACCTCGTGCCGCCCCAGGGCCGAAATCATGCGCCGCTCGGGCTTGAGGGGGATTCGGACAGGAAATGTTTCGAAGTGGGTGATTTTCATGCGCGTGTTACGCCACTTTCTGACTAAGGCGATGCCAATAAACCATTTCCCTTGCCGGCTCTCATTCTGTGTCCGGCGAGAGCGGATTATATTGGATCGAGAAAACCATGCCTCCATTAGCGCGATTGATTCGCAGAAGTCGGAAGTTCCTGGATGTCCCTTTCCGCCGGTGTCGCGCGCACGACCATCACCCCGTTCTGGGGCGTCGAGCTGACAGGCTGGGGCTATTACATCGAGCGCCGCTGGCGGCAGGTTCATGACGATCTGCACGCGACGGCCTTGGTGATCGACGATGGCGAGCGCAAGGCCGCGATTGTAACCCTCGATCTCATGGTGATCGACGATCGTTTCACACAAATCACACGGCAGCGCATCGCGGAGGAAACAGGCATTCCTCCCACGAGCATCTTGTTGACCTGCTCGCACAGCCACAATGCTCCGGCCGCCGGGGGCCTGCGTGGCGTCGGCGCCTGTGACCCGGCTTACGAAGATTGGGCGAGCCGACAGGCCGCGACAGCCGCCATACTCGCGGCGCAAAGCTGTCTGCCCGTGCGTGCTTCAATAGGTCATGAAGAACTAACCGGACTGACCTACAATCGCACGCGCGACGCGGGACCAGTTGATACACGATTAACGGTGTTGAGTCTGACGCAGGCAGACGGCACTCCGCTGGCGATCATGGTGAATTTTCAGGCGCATCCCTGCGTGCATACGATCTTGCGCCCTTTCGACGTGACGCGCGACGTGCCTGGCGAAGTATGCGATGTTCTCGAAGCCGCGCTCCCCGGCGTGACGGCGTTTTATATTCAAGGAGCGTGTGGCGATGTCAATTTCCACGCTGAATACTCGGCGCCGGCACGCTGTCATGAGCCAGCGCGTAAGGTTGCCGCCGCGGCGCTCGGCTGTCACAAACGGGCGCACGAGGTAACCAGTCCGCGGGTCGCCGCGCTTGCAGAACGAGTCAAGGTCCCCACACGGCGCTGGACGCCCGCAGAAATTGACGCCGATCGGCGCGAAGCGGAACATCGCCTGGCGACCGGAGATATTGCCGGCTGGCGCGCAGGGATCGGGCGTGTCATGACTAATCGGCCGGACGACATGGTCGCCCGACACGGCGGCGATGAAGCCAAGGCCGTGCAGGCGATGGCGCGCTTCAACGTCGAATGGACGAGCCTGATGATGGAAGACTTCGCCGAGAGGCCCGAATGGCTCGAGACCGAAGTGCAGGCCGTGCGTCTGGGAGAACTGTCGCTCGTGGCAAATGCGTCGGAGTTCTTTTCGAGCCTCGCGCTGGACGTACGCCAGCGGCTGCAGCCGCGCGAAGTGATGCTGGCCTGTTACGCGAACGGCCGCATGGGCTACATGCCTGATGCTCATGATGTGGACCGTCGCACGTATGCCGCTTATCAATCGCCTAAGTATTGCAATCAGTTTCCTTTCACGGCCGAGTCGGGGCCGGCGCTGTGTGATGCGATGGTGCGAGTCGTAGAACGCTGCAGCGAGATCTAGAACAGTGGTGCGAGGTGGAGTCCCGTGGCGGAGTTGACCATTTCCAGCGTGAAAAACCCGCGAGTGCAGGCCGCCGCGCGCCTGCGTGAGCGCCGTCACCGCGACCGGCAGGGCCAGATACTTATCGATGGGGCACGGGAATTGGCGCGGGCCATGGACGCTGGGGTCGAGTTGGTCGACGTGTTTATCAACCAGCAGCAGGCGAGTGACGCCGTGCGGTCTTTGCAGGCGCGGTTGCAAGGTTTAGGGACGGCAGTCTTTTCGGTGACACCCCATGTGTTCGAGAAGCTGGCTTACGGTGATCGCGCCGAGGGGATCGTGGCCGTGGCCCGCCCGCCGCGATCCACGCTGGCCGATCTGCAATTGCCGGGCTGCCCCTTGGTGGCGGTTCTCGAACGTTGCGAAAAGCCCGGCAACCTGGGAGCGGTCTTGCGGAGCGCCGATGCCGCGGGCGTCTCGGCCGTGATCGTGGCTGACCCGGCGACTGACCTGTTCAATCCGAATGCCATTCGCGCCAGCATGGGAACGATCTTTTCCTTACCGGTGGCGCAGGGTAATACAGCCGAAACCCTGGCATTTCTTATCGATCGCCGACTGGCAATCGTGGCCGCTCGCGTCGATGCCACGCGCGATTACACCGAGATCGATTTTCGCCGCCCTACGGCCCTCGTACTGGGCAGCGAAGCCAATGGTCTATCCGCAGCCTGGCGTCGGGATGACGTCACGGCAATCAAGCTGCCGATGTGCGGTGTGGCCGACAGTCTGAATGTCTCGGCCACGGCCGCGGTACTGTTTTACGAGGCTCTGCGGCAACGGCGGTAAACGCTCCTCACCGAGAGCGTCAGCAAGCCTGTCCCCCGCCCAGAAACAAACTCCGGGCACTTGCACGCCGTTTCTGCGCAAAGCACGAAGCAGCGATTGCCGATATTTCAAGCGGTGGTTTTCGTGCGGCAGCGCGGCCTGGGGACGCCTTCGAACCGAAGGGCCGCCTCGCTCATGGCAGTTTGTGAACCGTTTTTTTTGTCAGCAATCGAGCGTGTGTTCGAGTTCCCAGGGGCAGACATGGCTCGCATAGTCACGCCACTGGGCGCGTTTGAGCTTGAGGAAGGAATCGCAGAAAGCCGCCCCGAGCCCGTTACGCATGACATCGCTCGCAGCAAACGTACGCAGTGCATCAAGCAAGTTGTCAGGCAACGTCCGCAGCGAATCGGCGGCCGCGATGTCGCGGTAGATGTTGCTGTCGCAGCGTTTGCCGGGATCGCGCCGCTGCGAGATGCCGTCCAGGCCTGCTTCGAGAATTCCGGCGGTCAGAAGGTACGGATTGGCGGCGCCATCGGGCAGTCGCAGCTCGAACCGTCCCGGCGCGGGAATACGAATCATGTGCGTGCGGTTATTCCCGGCGTAGCTGATGACGTTCGGACTCCAGGTTGCCCCGGAACTGGTCACCGGCGCGTTGATGCGGCGATAGGAGTTCACCGTGGGATTGGTCAGCGCGCAGAGCGCTTCGGCCGAATGTAGTACGCCGCCGAGAAACGAATAGCCAAGCGGCGAGAGGCCCACATCATCCGTCGAGCTTTCAAACAGGTTCGTTCCCTGCTCGCGATCCCACAAGGACAGATGAACGTGGCAGCCATTCCCGGTCAGGTGATCAAACGGCTTGGGCATGAAAGTGGCCCGCATCCCATGTTTTTCGGCCAGGGATTTGACCAGGTATTTGAAGAAAGCCTGGCGATCGGCGGTTTCGAGCGCGTTTGCATACATCCAATTGATTTCAAACTGCCCCACGGCGTCCTCGTGATCGCACTGATAGGGCTTCCATCCCAAGCCAATCAGGCAATCACAAATCTCAGCGATCAAGTCGTAGCGACGCACCAGGGCCTGCTGGTCGTAGCACGGCTTGGTTTGCGAGTCGCGCGGGTCAGCAATCGTGCGACCGTCGATCGAGAGCACGAAGAATTCGCATTCCACGCCGGTCCGCAGCTCGAAACCTTGTCGCTGGAGTTTGGCCAGCGATTGCTTTAAAACGTTCCGCGGCGCTTGGGGAAGCGGCTCGCCGCCAGAGTACAAGTCGGCCGCGAGCCAGCCGATCTCGGGTTTCCAGGGCAATTGCACCAGGCTTTCCGGGGCAGGTATGGCAAACAGATCGGCGTCAGCCGGAGACATGTCGAGCCAGGTGGCAAACCCGGCAAAGCCCGCTCCGGTTTCGCACACCTCGTCGATGGCCGCGGCCGGCACGAGCTTGGCCCGCTGCGTGCCGAACAAGTCGGAGAAGGAGACGAGAAAGTACTTGATTCCCAGTTCTTTGGCCTGTTGCGCGAGCATAGTCGGAGACCTCGCTGCGCCGACGAAGATGCATCCACGACGCGGTAACGCGCTCGCGGGCCGTCGTTAGGCGCCAAGCAACTTGGCGACGGCCGCTTTGATGAATGCTTCGTCGGCAGGGTTCTTCTGGGGATTACCGGCGCGGTGTCCCCAGATCGATGGAATGGCACAAAACTGGGCGTGCGGTATATGGCGACTTTCGGCCAGGGCGTCTTCGGCCGTGAAATACAAATCCGTGGCGCTGGGCATGACGAGCGTGCGGGCCGTGATCGACGAAAGTGCGGCGGGCAGGTCGCCGTGAAATTGTTCGTTGTCGCTAATGTCGGACTGCCGCCACGTGTCAATCATCGACAGCAGGTTTCCGGCATCGCGGCGGAGAAAGCTGGCTTCCCAATCGCGCACCAGAAAATCTTCGAGCGACGCGAAACCCAGGTCGAGGTAAATCTGCTCGCGATAGAAGGCCTGCGACAGCGCCCAGCCGGAATAGACTCGCCCCATGGCCCGCAGGCCGCGCTCGGGTTTGGCCGTGAAACGCGTGCCGTTCCACGCGGGGTCGCCCGTCAAGGCGGCTTTGATCCCCTCGAGAAACACGATGTTGTGTAGCGATGTCTTAGCCGAGGTGCATAGAGCCGCGATGCGCTCCACGCGGTCCGGGTAGAGGGCGCCCCAGTGCAACGCCTGTTGCCCTCCCATCGACCAACCGTAGACCAGGGCCAAACGCTTGATGCCGAAAACTTCGTCCAACAATCTTCGCTGGGCGACGACGTTGTCGACGTGCGTGAAGACAGGGAACGGCCGGTCGTTCCACGCGTCCCCCAAATTGCTCGGCGAAGTCGACAGCCCATTGCCGAACATGTTGACGATGATGACGAAGTACCGCGTCGGGTCCAGAATGCGCCCCGGCGCGACCAGCCATTCGATATCTGGATGTTGCGCGCCGTATGACGTGGGATAGAGGATCGCGTTCGACTTCGTCGCATCCAGCCGGCCATAAGTTTGATACGCCAAGCGGGCTTGCGGCAACGTCTGCCCCCGCTGCAAAGCGAACTCTGAGAGCTCAAAAATTTCCATCGCGATTCTCGAAACGTCGCTTCAATTGCGTGGCAAGGCTTCTTCGACCGTCGGGGCTGTGAAGGATTTCACCACCGTGCGATTGGCGACGACGTAGCTGGGCGCCAGGTGCTTCCAGCGCTCGTGCAATTCCTGGTGAGCCGCCGGCAGCTGGTGGAACGGGATTGAGGGATACAGGTGGTGCTCGGCGTGGAAGGGCATGTTCCACATGAACAGTCGCACTGGCCAGGCGGTGCGTGTCGTGCGCGTGTTGGTCAGGCCATTGGCGTCCTGGCTGCAACCCGTGTGCTCGACAATCAAAATCGCCCGCAGCAGCG
>CAMFLN010000210.1 GCA_945957305.1 uncultured Planctomycetaceae bacterium
GACGACGGCCGCGTCCGGTCCGGGCGCCAATGCGGCGTCAAGATCGGCAAACCCGGGCACGCCATATCGCTCCGCGATGGTCGTTCGCAGGGTGTCGTTGATCTCGACGATCGAAACTCGCGCGCGCCCTGTCGCCTGGAAACAGCGCAAATGTCGCTCACCAATCGAGCCGACACCAACAACTAAAACGTGATGCTGCCGACTCATCGCGACTCACTTCTCGGCGCGAACTGTAGGGAATACAAGTCGGCGTCCTTCATCACGAACCGAAGGCGGACGGCCTTGCCGGCCAGCGCACTCACATCGCTGCCGGATTTCCAGCGCACAGTGCGATCGATCTCATTGCCGATCACTTCGATGCAATCGGCGGCTGCGAACCCGGTGATCGGCTGCCCGGTTTCGTTCTGGATTTCGACACGAATCGAACCGATGGCGGAAGTCGAGAAGTTCACATTCAACCGGTCGCCCGAGAATCGCAAGGGTTTGGTGAGCAATTCGCCGCCGCCATATTCGGCTCGCGCCGAGGCAAAGCCGTCGAGCCGCAGCGAGTAGCGATGCAAGTGAGCGGTTGGCTGAGCATTGTCCTGGTTCGTGTAGATCGACATCTCCGTCGGGCCGGTTTGGACAATACCGAGCGCTGGGTAGTTCGTGCGTGAGACCCAATTGCGCGCGCCGATGCCGGGACGAATAATCGAACTTAAAAACGTGCGGTCGTAGACGCTGCCGCCGCGCGTGGTCATCAGCACGGCGTCCGACAAGTCCTTGTAATACCCCTTGGCGACATGGAGCGTCACTGCTTCCTCGTCGCTAATGGCTTGCCGGTTGGGCACGAACCGAGCGGCCACGGCGACGTACAGCTGGGGCGCTCGAAAATAGGGGCTCGTCTGGTTGGTATACAACTCCTCGGTCGGCGATTTCGTGCCGTCGGTCAGGTAGCTCATCAGTACCGGATCGCTCCACTGCACAAAGTCGGCGCTCTCACATCGGGCAATGCCGCGAACCCCGTCGTAGACCCGGAAGTAACAGAGGTACTTCCGCTCCGATTGTGACCAGAAGGCCACGTTTTGCGAATCGAACATCCACTCGAACTTGAACGACGCCTTGCGAGCAATCACCGGCTCGGTGCGCAGCTTTTTCCAGTGCAGACCGTCAGCCGAAACGAAGGCCACCAGGCCGCTGGTATCGAGTCCACTGAGTGCCTTATAACGTTCGTCCGAAGGGCAGCCGGGCCGCGTGTCGAGGAACGGGCTGAAATTGTGTGACAGCGGCGGATCGCCGGCCAGCACGACGTTGTTCTCCTTCGTGCCGCGCGCCTCGTACAGGCCGAGCTTCGGTTTCGTCCAGTGCACGCCGTCGGTGGAGTCGGCCACGCAAGTCACTTCGCCCGCCGTTCCATCCTTTACGTCTGCGGGCATGCCACGGTAATACAGCCGAAACTGATCGCCGTCGCGGATGATGGTGCAATAGCCGCAATGAATGCCTTCCCACGGTTGGTCGAACTTTAGCACCACCCCTTCGTCGCGTGGCTCGTGCAGTTGCAACCGCACGTGATCGAGTTTGGCGACAAAGTGCTGGTCGATAAACAATTCACGGTCCGAACCCAGCTCGATCACACACGCGGCGCCGGCTGACTCTGCCTGGGGGCGAGTCGCTATGTCCGGCTGCGCTTTTGCCAGTCGAGAATGGTTCCAGCACATGATCAGAGCGATTATCGCGACGAGCTTCGCGATCACCGGAATATTCAAAGTGAGTTTCACGGTTGTCAGGTCTCCCCAGATGAACTCTTCAGCAGAAGTTGCAGGATCAAAGGTTGCGTGCGAGTTCTCGCGGCGCGAATGCCGTGCGCGCAATGTTCATCTCATGTCTTCAGCCCCAGCTCTTGATGTTGTCGACGCGCGGAATCCAGATATCGCGCATAAGCCGCCTCATCTCGCTGGCACGAGACGCCGTTGTAGACCATCGCGAATGAACGGCGGTGTCGTGTGGAGGACACATTGGCATCCGCGCGGTGGATTGTCATGCCGTGATGGGCAACTGCGTCTCCGGGCTGAAGAAACACGGCGACTTCATTGGCAAAGTCGTCCGCCGAATAGTCGGTGATCCCTTGCGAGAATCCCAGGATTCTCGATTTGGCGTGAGGTCGAAAGCCTCGCTCGTGTGAGCCCGCGACGTATCTCAAGCAACCGTTCTCGGCATCGACACCGTCGAGCGCGAGCCAGATCGTGAGCACGCGTGGCGGCGCGAGGCAGAAGTAGTAATTGTCCTGATGCGGCGGCGTGACATGACTCGTACCGCACGGCTTGTTGAACCATTCAGGCTGTGCGGCGATCGCTGGTTCACCCAACAGAGATTCAGCCAGACTCGCCCAGCGCGGGTGCCGACCATACGATGCAAAGAACGGGTCGCGGCCCATGCGTTGAAGTTGTTTGAGCGTCTCGGGCTCGTCACGGCGCTGGTAGAAGGCCTCGCCGTCCGGCAGTCCGGGAACAATTTCGCGGATGTATCGGTCGAGATTGTCGCGCAGGATCGCCAAGTCGTCGGACGCGAGCAGCGCTCGAATCACGACGAATCCATCTCGCTCAAAGGCCGACTTGTACTCTGCAAATTGCATGGCTCGTCGATTCCACCGTTAACCTAGGAATGTTTCGCCAGGGCCGCCGCTTCGGCTTCCAATCGGTTCTCGAACGTGAAGCCTAGTGCGCTGTAGCGCTGTTGAATCATTTCCATCCCTTGCTTGACCTGGATGAGATCGCAGCCGTGGCAGATGAACTTGGCATTCAGGTCCAATAATCGCTGGGTGTGTTCGGGAGTACCGCTGACCGTTCCCCACCATTTGCCGGCGATACGAGCGGCCTCGGCGACGCGATGATAGGCATTGGCAATCAGCGGATGATCGAACTCGTACGGGATGCCCGCAATGACGCTCAGATCGCCCGGCCCGAGCATCAAGACATCGACGCCGGGGACCTTGGCAATCGCTTCAGCCTGGTCCAGGGCTGTCGGAGATTCCAGTTGAACGATCAACAGCGTGTGTTCGTTGGCGGCTTTCAGATAGGGTGGCATCGGCATCGCGCAATAGGGATTGTCTCCGTTGGCGCCGTCGACGCCGCGCTCGCCCTGCGGGGCGAATTTGGCCCAGCGGACAAGTTCGGCTGCCTCGTCGGCCGACTCGCAGCGCGGATACATGATGCCTTGCGCGCCGGCCTCCAACAGCCGTCCCATCCGCATGAACTCGCCTTTGGCCGGTCGGGCGATGACGTCTGAGCTACCAACTCGCGCAGCCCGCATCAAGTTCGCGGCCGTTTCATCGCTCGTGGCGTGATGCTCGAGGTCGAGCCAGATGCCGTCGAAGCCCAGCAGGCTTACCAGCTCGTAGACGCTCGGGTCAATGAAGTGGCAGCAGGTGATCAGAGCTGCCCCTCCCTTTCGTAGCTTGGCTTTCACCCGACTAAATCGCATTCGGCAGGACCTTTCTCGAGAGTTGCGTGGATTTCCCTGGCGGGCATCTGTTCGTTGTGGCGTCAGCCACTGGGCAAAACGGAAAGCAAGTCGATACCTGAATGATCGGGGCGGATCCGCACGCGCAGGCATCTTAGGGCCATGGTTTTCGCGTCCGTTGTGCTATGTCCGCCGGTGCCCTGGTCGGCAACCAGTAACGAGCCGTCGGGCAGTTCCGTGGCCTTACCGTAGCCGTAGCAATTGTCGACCAGAAAACCGTGGTCCTTCGCTGGCGCGACCCAACTGTGACCGCCATCCGTGCTAAAGATCAGTCGTAGGCCGCCGTGACCAGGTGCATAGGAGCCGTGGAGGCAAACGAGCGTGCCATCATGTAATACGTAAAGACTCGGCGCGAATATACGCAACCCGAATGTCGCCGGCGCTGTCCAGGTGCGGCCTTGATCGCTCGACCAACAGATATCTCCTTCCGGGCGTGCGACCAGCACCAATCGCCCGTCAGGCAATTGCGTCGCATTCGCTTCGTCGAGGTCATGGTCGGCCTTAATCGTTGACCGCAGTTCCCACGTCGCGCCGCGGTCGCGACTGGTCAAGACAGCGGCGGCCCGCCCTGCGGCATGACTCCGCTGATCGTGAGCAGGACCGAACCGTCCTTCAGCAGAACCAGCGGGCCGTTTGATTCGTCGGCCAGGAATGGTGAGGGAAGCCGGATCGGATCCTTTTCCCACGTCTTACCGCCATCAAACGAGCGGAGGATAACCGTGCGGTGGGCGTTCTCGGGCCGCTTGACGATGTCCGGAAACTCGGCGCCCGGATAGGTAAACAGCGAGCAAAGCAACGTACCGTCGGGCAACTCGACCCACGCCGGATGCCGGTCGTCGTCGGGCGTATCGATCAGCGTTGTGGGCTTGCTCCAGGTTCTGCCTTCGTCGGTCGAACGCATCGTCATCGCACGGCCCCCCGTCGGAGCCACCACGTCCGCTGGCAGACCCATCTTGTGATAGTCTTCGATGGTCTTTGGCGAGTATCGCAGCGGCGTGGGTGGCGAGGCGTGCCAATAGCCGGTGCTAAAACCAATCAGCCAGTCGCCCCCCTTCAGTCTGATCGGCGAAACCCAGCCAATAAAACCGCCGTAACCCGGATGCGGATCGGGTTGATTGAATCCTGGTCCGATAATCGTGGCGCGACAGTCCTCTGGTGGTGTCTTGGAATCACCCCCTGCGACGACGTTCACCGTCGGACGCAAATGTGGGGATTCGTCCGCGCTAGATTGCCGGGAGAATCGCGTCGCGGCCGTGCAAACAAGCAGCGCGGTGAAGCCAATGCGCAGATCGAACAGCATCGCTTGATTTCTTTGGAAGTTTCCCATGAATCGGCTCGTTACTACTTGATCGTTAACGCCCGCCGCGGCTTGATCAGCGCGCTCGCAAGCGTACCAATGACAACGCCAGCCAGCAGCGAACATGGCATCATCCACACAAAGCTGATGCCCAAGTTCAGACCCAGGTCGTGCGAGAAGGCGATCGCCACAGCGGTCGCCACGCTCGCCGCCAGCCCCCGCCAGGCCCCCACGGCATTCGCCCAAGGGACGAACAACGCCAGAAAGAACAGCACGAAGAGCGGCGCGGTAAGCAGATTGACGAGCTTAAAGCAGCGTTCGACGAGGTTGCCTTCGATGACCGCATTCAGAAGGCTAAGGGCAATCGCCACCCAGGCCACGAGCCATGTGAGCCGCTTTAGTCGAGAGATCGATTTTTCGTTTGACGATGGCTGCTGTGACCGACGCGAGAGGAAATCCCGATCAAGAACGGCGGATGTCGAATTGATGCCAGACGACAAGCTGGAGAGCGCGGCGGAAAGAATCGCGGCGACGACCAGCCCGGCAAGCCCTGCCGGCATTTCGCTCATGATGAACTTCGGAAACAGTTGATCGCCGATCGAGCCCAGCGTTTGGCTTTCGGCAAGGTCCGGCGCATGCGCGCGGTAGTAGCCCAATAGCGCCACGCCGGTCAGCGCCAACAGCGATCCGACGATGACGTCCGTCACCTGGGCGACGGCCAATGTGCGACGGGCGGCGGCAGCATCACGGGTGGAAAGAAATCGCTGGATGGCCATCTGGTCCGATCCATTCGTGCACACGTACCACAGCGTGGTGGAGAGCATCAGAATTCCGAACGACACGCGCATGTTGGGGTCGAAGCCCCAACTGGGCTCCTGCCAGTGACTCGGCCAATCGTCCGGCCACCAGGCCATGCCCCCCATGCGATACGTGATGACGGCCAGCGTCACGATCGCTCCGATGAGCATGGTGATCGACTGGATGGCGTCGGTCGTGACAACAGCCTTAATACCCCCGGAGGAGGAATACATTGCCGTGAGGACACCCAACCCCACACACAACCACGGGGTCCACGATTCGTGGATTCCCAATAAGGGGACGAGCACGACGTAACTCGTGGCGAATAGAATCGTCGCCATCCACCCAAATCTCAGCAGCAAGAACACGCCCGCCCCGGCTAGGCGAATGCTCATGCCGAGTCGCGATTCGAGGATCTCGTAGGCGCTCGTTACCGGTTGACGCATCAGTAGCGGGATCAGACCGTAGCCGACAATCGCGAAGATCAAGGGATGGGCCGCGATCTGCGTAATCATCATCGGGCCGTGCGAGACCATCTCGCCCGGAGTGCCAAGATAAGACAACGTGCTGACAAGCGTGGAGAACAGCGAGAGCCCCAGGGCGATGGGGGGCATCCGGCGCCCGCCCAGCAGATAGTCGTCGGCGGTCGCGTTACGGCGCGCGTAGTACCACCCAACGCCCAGCATCAGGC
>CAMFLN010000211.1 GCA_945957305.1 uncultured Planctomycetaceae bacterium
CGTGCTCGAGCCGCGCCGCGACGACGGACAATCGAGCGGCATTCTTGCGCCGGTTCACGGCCCCCAATTCATGCTTGGCCAGGCGTACCCTTTGCCGCCAGCGCTCGCGCACACCAGGGTGAAATTCCTGGAATTTCTCCCACGTTTGATCCGCGCCGTCGCTGGCGTCCTTGCCGTCAATGAGCAAAGCCTGGGGCGTGCCGTAAAAGCGCCCCCACGATTGTCGTTCGATCGCCAGGGCCCACTCCGGCGCCCCCTCGTCGACGATCAGTGACTCGTCGACCCAGCGAAAGTGCGTACCGGTCAGATCGTAGTTGCCAGTGCGTATCAGCCGGCGGGTGGCAATACTACCAGTCGAGTCGAGCGATTCGCGAATCAGACGGGCTTCTTCCGGCGGCATCTCGGCCAGCAATTGTTCGCTCGGGCGGTAATGCTCGAAGCGTGTTACCTCGCCCAGCAGTTGGTCTCCCTGCGCCGTGCGCAGTTGCACGAGCGGCGCTGGCCAGAATGTCGACAGTCCGCGCACGAGCACCAGCGCCAGCAGTCCGACGATCATCACGAGCGCCACGGCCAACGCGCCGCCGGTCAACCAGATCATGGGCTCGCCGTTGGCCAACAGCGTGCTGCCAGAACGGCCGCGGCGCGGGCGCGTGCCAGTGGGCGGCGGCGAGGAGCTGCGCGGTTCGAGAACGCCGACGTCAGAGCTCATAGGCCCTCCGTCGAAAGCGCAGGCGCACGGCCTCGGCGACGGTGTTCACCACAAAAGTAATGGCGAAGAGAGCCAGTGCCGCCACGAACAGCGTGCGATAGTGGGCGCTGCCTTGTACGGCTTCGGGAAGTTCAGTGGCGATGCTCGCCGAGAGGGTCTGGAAGCCGTTGAAGATATTCCAGTCAAGGATCGGCGTGTTGCCAGCAGCCATCAGCACGATCATCGTTTCCCCGACAGCACGTCCCAGCCCGATCATCACGGCCGAGAACAGTCCGCTCATGGCGGTGGGTATGATGACGCGAATCGCGGTTTGCCACGGTGTGGCCCCTGCACCCAATGATGCGGACCGCAAATGCCCGGGCACCGTGGAGAGCGCATCATCGGCGATCGTGTAAATGATCGGAATGATGGCAAAGCCCATGACGAAGCCAACGACCAGGGCGTTGCGCTGCACATAGGTGTTCAATACCAAGCCGCGCGGATCGAGTTGAAATGAATCGAGCAACATGGCACAGAGCGTCGCTCCGGCCACGGTCAGCAGCACGGCGGCGAAGAATTTCAAGAGCTCGACGACCGAGCGTTGTCCGCGACTGGCGCCGCGAAGCAAATTCCGCAACGCGGGATTCACTCGCTGGCTGACGAGCAAGGCCGTCGCCAGTCCCGAGATAGGCAGCAAGATCACGATCCAACCGCCACTGCCGCTGCCCGACTGTCCGTCGAGCCAGCTGCGCAAATCACCTTCGAAGAGCGCCCGTTCGACCGACGGCCCAAGCCGCGCGGACAACACGACTCCCAGCGGCAACGTGGCGCAGATCAACACAAAACGCCAGCGCGCCAACTGCAACCCCAGCCGAGGGGGCAACATCTGCCACAGGTGCGCCACGAACAAGTACGTCAGCGGCACCACGAAAATCCCGGTCAGCACCGCGGGAAAAACCTCTTCGACGAACGGGGCCACCACCAGCGCCGCGACGAAGCCCAGCACCACGCTGGGCAAACTCGCCATCATTTCGATGGCCGGCTTGATGCGGGCTTTGACGCGCGGTTGCAAAAACTCGCTGCTATAAATGGCCGACAGCAGCGCGATCGGCACCGCGAACAAGAGTGAATAGACCGTCGCTTTGAGCGTGCCGAACACGAGCGGAATCATCCCCAGCTTCGGCTCGAAATCGTCGCCGCCCCCGGACGATTGCCAAATATGACGTGGCCCCTCGTAACCTTCGTACCAAACCGATCGGAAGAGCGCGCCCAGCGATACTTCCGGAAATCCCGCGGCCAGGGACCACTGGCCGAGTAATTTCGGCGCGATGCCGAAGACCGCGTCCCCCTTGGGCGCGAAGGCGACCATGTTCAGTGGCGTATCGATTTCCGCCGGAGCGGCGGCCAGCTGTCTGCCGCTGGTCACGTGAAAAACGCGCAACGCTCCGTCTGCCTGGCCGACCGCCAGCAGGCGGCTGCGCGACGAAGACGCAAGTGAAGTCACTGCCGACCCGGCTGCGGACAGTTCGTGCCCACAAACGAGCGCGCTGCCATCAATAGTCCGGGCATCGGGTGGCTTGGCGGGGAACCAGGCGCGAACTTGCCCGGAAGAGTCTCCCACGGCAAACGTCGTCTTGCCCGGCAGGAATTGAACCGCAGTGACTTTCTGATCCGCCTCGGGCAAGAGATCAATTTGTTCTGCCAGGCGCGGCTGTTCCAGATCGCGGATGTCGTACCGCATCACATGTCCGTCGCCCCAGATCAGGTACAGATTATCGGCCTGTCCGGCGACGAGCAGGTAGCTTGGCGGGCCCGCTTCGGGCGCGGGGGAATAGGGTAGGGTTGTGTGAACTTCGCGCGAGAAGGTGGTTTCGCGCAGCAGGCTTTGCCGTTTGCGCACCGCATGCAGATGCAGCTTTCCATCGGCATCCAGCAGGCAGCAAACGCGCCCTGTGGGGCGGCTCGAAGCATCGACAAGCACCACGCGCGCCGTACCCGCCGGAACGATCGGGTCACTGACCGTGGCGCGCACCGTTTGTAGGCGCAGGCTTCCTTGTTTGGTGCGAGCCAGTAGACCTCCGTCGTGAACGACAGGCTCGTTCTGCGTCCACGCAGAAGGGGCCGTAGTCTTCTGCAATTCTTCGGGCAATTCATCAGCGGCGGGAAAGGTCGTCGAGAACGACAAGCGCACGGTGCGCACCGACCCATCGGCAAATCCGCAAACGGCCTCGCGCCCCGCGACGCCGAAGTTCCAAGCCGTGGGAGGACTGTCAGGAAATAAAGCGCGTGTGCCGATCAGCGTACCCCGGTCGGCGCGAAAGCTCTGCAGTTCACCGTTCGCGGCCAGCGCCCAGCCAAGCGACCGATATTCGTCGACTTCCGCATGCACGCTGTCGGCAATCGTGGCCGGAATCTCGGCGAATTGCGGTGTGCCCAACTGCGCTGGCATGAACAGCGGCACCACCACCCACACCAGAAAAATGCAAACTGTCGAAACGGCGATGACCGTGCCAATTCCACCGATCGCGATCAGCCCGCGGGCGAGCCGATCGATGATGCGCACGCTGCGGCGTGTCTGCCGCTGACGCGTGCGACCGGTGAATGATTTGGCTGCGCTCATTTTGATCGTGGACAGGCAGACGCGGTGGACAATTTTGTTGTTTAGGGTTCGGAAAGGCCGACGCTGGCTAGCGATTTCTTCGCCAGCTCAGGCGGCAGGGGAAAATAGCCGTCCTTGACCACGTCGCTTTGCCCCTGCGCGCTATAGACGTATTTGATGAATTCCGCACGGAGCGGATCAAGTTGGCTGCGCGGCTTATAGTTGACGGCAATCCACAGAAAGCGAGCCAGCGGATAGGCTCCGTCCAAAGCATATTGGGCACGCGGCGGAACTGCGGGGGCCTCTTCGTCGACTGCCAGCGGAACGGCCCGCACGCCCGCAGTCATGAAACCAATGCCGCTATAGCCAATCGCATAAGGGTCATTCGCCACGGCTTGCACGACTGACGAGCTGCCCGGCAGTTCGATGACCCGTTCCTGGTAATCGCCGCCGAAGAGTGAGTTTTCCTTGAAGTAGGCGTAGGTTCCTGACGCGGCGTTTCGCCCGTAGAGGCTGATGGAACGCTGCTTCCATTCTCCGGTGACGCCCAGGTCGCCCCAGGTGCGCAACGGGCGCTTAAACCCTCCCTTGCGATGGGGCGAGTAGATGGCGTCAAGTTGGGCGAGCGACAATCGTTCGATGGGATTGTCGTGGTGCACGTAGACGGCCAGCATATCGATCGCGGCCGGCAGCAGCGTCGGCTTGTAACCGTACTTGCCGTCGAAGGCGTCGATTTCACTGGTCTTCATATCACGGCTCATCGGTCCGAACGTGGCCGTCCCCGCGATCAAGGCCGGGGGGGCTGTCGAGGAGCCCTTGCCTTCAATCTCGGCCCGCACGTTGGGATAGCTGCGTTTGAACCCTTCGGCCCACAGCGTCATCAGGTTGTTCATCGTGTCCGAGCCGACGCTCTTTATCGTGCCCGAGACACCCGAAATAGCGGTGTATTGGGGAAGGCCTGGATCGACCAGCCCGGCTTGGGTCGCTTGAGCATGCGACTGCGTAACTGCATCATCCGCGGCCTGCGCCGCGCGAGTTGGCGCGAGCGACATGGCCGCCAGGAGAAGCGGTACCGGTACCATCGATTTCGCCAGGAGGAGCATCGAATCGGTCTCAGAGCATCGCGACCGGGCGCGCCCAACAGCGCGAACGAGGGCAGGCGGGAACACCGGCATCTTAAGGGGCAATTGTTAGCGTTTGGTTAGCGGGAAATCAGAAATCGGCCGATTGCAGCGGTGTTTTCACATTGACGCAGACTGAATTTCGCGGGCGGCACGCAGCGAGGGGAGATGAATGCGGAACACGCTCCCCACACCGGGGGTGCTGTTCACCGTAATGCGACCTTGGTGGGCCTGAATAATATGTTTGACGATTGCCAATCCCAGGCCTGTCCCCCCCAATTTACGGCTGCGCGCCTTGTCGACGCGATAAAACCGCTCGAACAGACGAGGCAAGTGTTCGTCGTCGATACCGCATCCATGGTCGCTCACCGCGATCGTGACTTCGGTCTCATTTTCGGCCGCGGTGATTAAGACCTCGGAGCCGGGTTCGCTGTACTTCAGGGCATTGTCCACCAGGTTAGTGACTGCTTGTTCGATCAGCGGCGCGTTGAGGCGTGCTGAGAGCGACTCTTCGCATTCGATGCGGATCAGAATCTCACGCTGCGAAGCCTTCGGCTGGCAATCGTGCCACACCGCCTGCAAAAGATCATGCACCGCGACCTCCTGCACCACCAGATCCGCGGCACGTTCGCTTTGCTCGATTTTTGATAGAGCCAACAGGTCTTCGATAATGGCGTTCAATCGATCCGCTTGCGTCGCCACGATCTTAAGGAAGCGCTCGGCGTCCTCGGGATTGGCCAGGGCGCCGTCGAGCAATGTTTCGACAAAGCCTTTGATCGAAGTGATTGGTGTCTTCAATTCGTGTGACACGTTGGCGACAAAGTCGCGGCGAATCGTTTCCAGGCGACGGAAATGCGTCACGTCGCTCATGACGATCACGGCGCCGAAACCGTCGCGATGGTGCTGATCGCGGAGTGCCGTTCCGCGAATCTGCAGCACGCGATCAGGATCGCCGTGCAGCACGACGTCGTCTTCGATCGTTTGGCTACTGGCCAACACCCGGTCGGCAAAGCGTCGCAGGTCCGGGTTGCGCACGACTTCGTGCAGCGTGCGTCCCAGCGGGTTTGCCAGGGTGTTCCCGACCAGCGCCGCGGCGGCTTTGTTGAGCGTAATGACGCGCTGTTGGCCGTCGATGGCCAACACGCCTTCGACCATGCTGGCCAGCACCGCCTGTTGCTCGCTGGTTTGCCGCACGATCGTTTGTAGTCGCTCGTGCAATTGCGACGCCATCTGGTTCAGGGCTCCGGCCAAGCCGGTCATCTCGGCCGAAGTACCGGCGGCAAGCTTATAGCCCAGGTCGCCGCGAGCGAAGCGTTCTGCGACGTCGCGAATTTCTTCAAAGGGCCGACTGACATGCCGCGAGACAAAGAGACATAACAGCGCGGTGGCGAGACCGATGGCCAGGCCCGCCCCGGCGAGCGCGAAACGCATCTGGCGAATTTTGGCCTGCACTTGCGCGTGGGGGAACCAGCCGACGACCGTGCCGATGACACGGCCGTCCCGCTCGAGCGCGCGCCGCGACGAGGTGTCCTTGTCCACGGGCTCAACCGCGGCCGAACTCACACCGGAAGAGGAAACCAACACAGTTCCTGCCGGATTCAGGACAGCCACGTTGGCCCTGGCTTGCGCGGCGGCGGCATCGCAAGCGGATTGCAGATCCGCGGTGGCCTCTGTTGGCAACGCCGCGCCAATGTGTCCGTCGACAGTCCAAGTCACCAGCTGCAAACGCTCGTCGAGCGATGCCCGGTATGCCTGTTCCAACACGTGCCCGGTGTACCAACCGACGGAAACCAGCGCGGTCAGCGAGACGAGGACATAGGACGGATACAGCTGCCACAGCAGTCGCTTGCGGGCCATCGTCTAACCCTGGAAG
>CAMFLN010000212.1 GCA_945957305.1 uncultured Planctomycetaceae bacterium
CGCCCGAACTTCAGCGTCGGGAGCATCGAACGCAAGCGAATATCTCCCTGACCGATCGCGGCCCCCGGCTTGGCATCGACGTCGCCACGCACGAGGACGGTGGTTCCCGCCGGCAGATCAGCCAGCGACGCCAACCGCGGGATTGCCTGCAAGTAGTCCGCCAACTGCATGGCCGGCTGATACTGATCCGGGTCGACGAGCGCCTGGCACAGCGGTGTCAACTTGGCGGGGGATGTAGTCATGGCAGGGGCTCCTCGCTCGATCGAATAACACGCACAACGGTGACAAAGGCCCCCAAGATAGCACAGGTGCCCGCGGCGGCGGGAGGGGGCGAAGGAGAGCTGGCGTCAGCAAAAAAAATGGTCCACGTCCAAGATTTTCTTTGCTGCAGCGAATTGCTCATGAGCGCCCGTACGTTCTGTCCCCTCGGTAGGAGACTTACCACATGTCCTTCTCTCGAATTCTGTCTCGTATTTCATTTTCTCAGATTTTTACCTTTGCATCGCCGGACAACAAAACCGCCGAGCAAGTCCTCCTCGAAACTCAATACGCTACGTTGATCGCCTTGGTCGGAGTTGCCCTCTATGCGCACACTTTCCTGCCTCTGGTTCCCGCGGCGCTGCTGTACTGGGGGTTGCGCGCCTACCACTTGAAGGTCGCCGGTCGGGCCGCCGCAACGAGCGAGCTGCCTGGCGCAAAAAAAGAAGCCGCCTCGGCAGGCGGCTTCTAGATCAATCACAACAGCTGAGCCGTCGTCGGCACGGCGTTATTCCGTCACGCGCCAGGCGTCGATCCCCTTGTCCGTGACGACGACCAGAACCCCGTGTCCATTGATCGTCGTCACGGCTACGCCCGAGATGGCCTCGCCCACGTGGAACACATCGACCGGCTTTCCATCGGCCGACAGGATGTGAATCGAGCCATCGGCGCCGGCGAGCACCCAATTACCCTGGTCACCGTGCAAACGCCCGGCAGCGATCATCTCCAAAGCGGCATTCGACTGCGTTCCGACGGGCAGGTCGTAGGTCCACAACAGTTCGCCCTTGGAGGACAGACCGACGGCGGCCTCGACGCCAACCTTGGCCGACGCGATGGCACAGCATTCGGTGTGACCGTCGCCGTTGAGATCCGAGAGCTGCATCCATCGCAGAAAACGTCCCTCGAGCGACAGCGGCGAACCGTCCTTGCCCGAGTCATCGATGGGCACCAGCATACCGCGACCGTCAGCCGCGAGCAGGCCGTGATGACCTGCCTCGGAGGTGACCGCGAGGCAGAAGACGTTTTCCAGAGCACGGTCAGCCCAACGGCGCTGACCGTCGAGCGTAATGCTTTGCACGCCCACGACACCCCAGTAGCTGAGGTTGATGTCGGGCGTGCCGTCGTTGTCCATGTCAGCCAGCCGCAGGTCTGAGATCCCCGCGTGCTGACCCTCGGGATAGCTCAACAGCTTTTTGAAATCGGCGTCGAACACAAACAGCTGTTGTTGTGCACTGGCAGATCCCGCGTAGTAGCGATTGCCTTGCCCATCGGTGACGGTGCGTAAAAAGCTGATGGCGGCCTCGTCGGGCAGCTCCAGCTCGTAGCGCGACGCCAGTTGTCCCTCGCCATTGAGCGCCACGACGGTGCGCCAGCCGTCATTGACCAACAGGCGGACCGTGCCATCTGGCTCATTAACCGCGAGAATGTTGCCTGGCTTGGTCGCCTCGTCCGAGTGCCAGAGTTGATGCAGCTTCAGATGCTTCGGCTCGCTGCGCGGCGCGATCGTGGCCTTGGGAATGTCGACCGCATTGCCGTTATCAGCATTGCCCGAGGCTAACGAGGTCTCGAACGCCTGCTGCCGCGCTTGATGTTCGCGCTGGGCCTGTTCGTAGAGGTTTTCGCCATTGAGAATGCGATCGATTTTTCGCGGCAGCTCAACGGCCAGCATCGGTTGAAAGCCGACGTCGATCGCTTGCACCGTGCCGTCGGGGCCAATCAAGAACATGGTCGGCAAGCCCTGCACGTCGAACATGCTGCGCGACTGCTGATTGACGTCCCGGACGATGGGCATCGTGAGCTTGGCCTTGTCGAAGGCCGCGGTTAGATCATTGTTACTGACATCGACCTCGTCGGTGCTGACGGTGAGGATTTGCACCTGGTCGTTGTCCCGATACTTGTCATAGACCTGCTGCAGATTAGGCAGCCCCTTGAAGCACCAGCCGCACCACGTGGCCCAAAAATCGATCACCACGACCTTGCCCGACAGCGAGTCCCGGCTCACCGGCTTCCCTTCGAGATCGATGAACTCGAAAGCGGCCATCTTTTGACCCAACAACTTGTGCAACGGTTCCGGTTGAACTTGGAAGCGCTCCACGAGCTTGGCTTCCTCGGGCAGCGACATTTCGAACGCCACGTCAGCGATCTTGTCGTTCAGCCGCGCTCCCTTGAATTCGGCGGTCAACGAGACCTCGGTAACCGGAGCCTGCTCGTGTTGTGAAATCTGCTTCTTCAGTTCGTCCGTCGGGTAATCGAGGCGACGGAGAATGTGTTTTTGATCGATCCAGAAGACGACCTGGCCGTCAGGGCGGGTTACTTGGACGCGCTGGCATTCTTCCCCGTCGATCGAACGTGGGGGCAGCAGCGTCGGCTCTTCGCCCCCTTCCAGGATCGGCTTGAGCGGATCGTCGAGCAGCAATAGCGCCAATTGAATCGATTCACCGGCGAGCCCTTGCGTCAGCACGCCGGTCAGGATTTCGTCAGTGAACAAGTCCTCGCGCTTCAGCTCTGCCGGAGCTTCGAGTTCGAGCACCTGGCCGGGCAAGTCCGCAACCGTGGCGCGCAGGTGCTTGCCATCGCTGACCACGATCGCCTGATAACAGTGCACACGAAGCTTGTTCGGCCGGACGAAGGTCACCGAATCATCAGCGGCCTGCGTCACCGGTTCGCCCCCTTGCTTGCGGTAGCTGAGCCGGAGTTGTCCGCTATCGCCGTAGCTTCGCGCCTTGCGATAAGCCTCGACCATGCGGTCGAGCAAATGATGGGCGCTCGGCGGCGGATCGATCGGCTTGGGTGTTGCCTTATTGCAGCCCACGGCGGCCAGCAGCGTGATGCTCGCTGTTCCCAGGGCTGCGAGTACCAATTGCGGTAAACGTGCGCGAGCGGTGCGGCGCTGTGCCATGATCGCTTCCTTGCGTGAAAAAAACGTGATCGAGCGCTATAGGACCGACGGTGCCTGAGAACCGAGCTCGCTGCACCCGTCGTTCGATCGCCCTGCGGACATCCTGCCGGGCGCTCCAAATATTGAGAGGCGGGGATTATTGGGAACTTTCGCGTTTGCGTAAAGGCAAGTCTTGGCTTAGCCGCCGCTTTTTGCCGGGGGTTGTCCCACGTACCGGTCGGCCGATACGATTGGAAAGCATCGAGTATCGCCGATGACAACCAGCCCAAAGACCGCAGACTGCCCCAATGACCACTTGTTTACGTTTGGGAGATAAACAGCCCCTGGAACTGAACTTGTCGCCGGAACAAATCGTGGCGATTTGCGGGCGACCGGCCGAAGAGGCAGTGCTCGATGTTTCTGCTGCCACGGCGGCGGCCCTCGCGCAGCCCCTGGAGTTTCCGCCATTGGCAAAAGCTGTCGTGCCCGGCGATCGGGTGGTCCTGGCACTAGATCATGATGTGCCGTGTGGCCAGCAAATCATCGCCGCGCTGTGCGAGTGCCTGGTCTTCGCCGGGCTGAATCCCAGCGACTTGACATTGCTCGCCGTCGCCAGGGACGTTGCGGATTTCGCTGCGCGGGACTTGCTGCCGCCGACCTATCGCGATGCAGTAACTGTTGAACTGCATGATCCCGACACGCGCGATCACTTGAGCTACCTGACCGTGGGCCAGGATGACGAGCCGATCTATCTAAACCGCGTATTGTGCGACGCGGACGTGGTGGTGCCGATCGGCTGCTTGCGCAGCGAGCCGGCGCTTGATTACAACGGAACGTACGGCGGGCTCTTCCCGACGTTTGCTGGACGCGCGGCGCAGGATAAGTGGTTTGCCGCGAATTTGAGCGAGAAGCGTGCGGCCAAACACCGCAACCTCGACAAGATCGAGCAAATCGGCTGGCTGTTGGGTGTGCAGTTCACCGTGCAGGTCGTGCCGGGGCCTGCGGGCGAACTGTTGCATGTCTTCGCCGGCTTGCCCTCCGCGGTGTTTCGCGCGGGGCAAGCCGCCTGCCAACAGGCATGGAGCGAAAATGTGCCACGCTCCGCGCAACTGGTCGTGGCATCAATCGATGGGCCGCCCAGCGAACAGAACTGGGATAATATCGCCCGCGCGATCACGGCAGCCTTACGCGTGGTGTCCAGCGAGGGGGCCATCGCCCTTTGCACCGCGGTGAACGTGCCGCCAGGTAACGCCGTGCGCCGCGCGATCGAAGCCGGAGACCCTGCGGCCGCGCTGCGACAATTTCGCAAGCATCGGGAACCCGATGCACTCGCGGCGGTTGCCCTGTCTCAGGCCCTGACCCAGTCGCGCGTGTACTTGCTGAGCGATCTGGACGAAGAGCTGGTCGAAGAATTGGGAATCACGCCCATCGGCACGGCCACAGAATTGGCACGACTCGTCGGTTCCAACCGGTCCTGCATTTTTATCGGCAACGCGCAATATGCCGTGGTCAACGTCGATGGCGAATAGCAATCACCGGGACTCAATCTGATGGATGTCTTGCTAACGGAACATCTGCTGGCCGCGGGCGCCAATATTTCGACGGCCACCGGCAGAGTGAACGATTTTGGCAACGTACCGGCCGAATACGCGGCTCTGACCGGGGAAGCTGGACTCGTCGACTTTTCGGATCGCACGCAGATCGAAGTGACGGGCGCCGACCGCCAGAGTTTTCTGCACAACCTGTGCACGAACGAAGTTCGCAAGCTCACCGCCGGCGCGGGTAGCGAGGCCTTCCTCTGCAATCCTCAAGGGCACGTCCTGGCCCTGGTGACTCTTTTCTGCGGTCAGGAATCGCTGGTGCTGGAAACCGTTCCCCAGCAAGAGGCCGCGCTCCTGGCGCAGTTGGACAAGTATTTGATTCGCGAAAAGGTGGAACTGCATGCCCGCAGCCAGGAATGGGCCGAGTTGTACCTGGCTGGCGCGGCGGCTGAGGCCCTGTTGCTGAAACTGACCTCGGCTGCCCCAGAACGGCTGTATTCACATCTGCCGGCCCGGATCGGCGATGTCGATGTGTGGCTGCGACGAGTCGACATTACGCTTCCCGTCGGATTTCTCATCGCCTGCCCGCGAGCAAATGTTTCGGGTATTTGGCAGGCGCTTGTGCGCGCTGGGGCCAAGCCCTGCGGCAGCGCCGCTGTGGAGATGGCGCGGCTGGAGGCGGGCACGCCGTATTTTGGCCGCGATATCACGAATGCCAACCTGCCCCAGGAGTTGGCACGCGACTCGCGCGCCATCAGCTTCGTCAAAGGTTGCTATATCGGGCAAGAAACCGTCGCCCGGCTCGACGCCCTGGGACACGTCAATCGAACGATGTGCGGCGTGCGATTTGCCGGCCAGCAGATCCCCGATACTGGCCTGGAACTAACCAACGATGCAGGCAAAAGCGTCGGGCAAGTCACCTCGGCCAGTTTCTCGCCACGGCTGGGCGCTCCGCTGGCGTTGGCATTTGTGCGCCGCGAGACGAACAGCCCAGGCTGCAAACTGAGTTCACCGCTGGGGTCGTGCGAAGTCATCGCGTTGCCTCTGCAGGCCGGTTGAAATCGCGACGCGAATCCGTCGCCAGTCGTTGGACTATTTCACTCGCGGCGACTGAGCGATGGCGAAGCCCGCGATGATTGCTGTTGCCCAAGCTCGCGCCCGTCCGAGCACGTCGGCGGTCGATGGGATCTGGCCCACGATCTCGAACTGCTCGGCCACGAGGCGCCGCTCGAGTTCCTGTAACCGGTGCTGGCATTCTTCACAAATCCGCGCCGCCTGACTCGCGTCGCATTCGTGACTAAGCAGTGCCACGGTCGTGTCAGACCGCCGGCGTTGCAGCGCGACGAGCTTGCCCTTCTCAGCCTTGATCAATTGCCCGTCGAGGAAGGCTCGGCGCAGCTCACCGGCGCTGTTGAAATGATAGGCGGGGTCTTCGCCGAAATAGACACTGGCCGCGCCGTCGCGACGAAAGCCCACGACGACGTGATCCGGTCTGTCAGGCAGCGCGAGTTCGATACGCTCGGCCAGCGCCGTGGCCTCGGCCAACAGATCTTCGCGAGGTTGTTCGCGGCGTGCCACGGCAAGAACAACCTCTTACC
>CAMFLN010000213.1 GCA_945957305.1 uncultured Planctomycetaceae bacterium
AGTTGGAAACACGATATCGCGCTGGCTCGCGTCGACGTCGAACGGAATCGCTCGCTGGTCGAACAATACCGCACGGAATTGGACCGGCTGCATGTACGAGCCTCGGTCGGAGGGCACGTGTTGAAGGTCGACGTGCGTCCCGGTGAGTACGTGGGTACTCCGCCCGATCAGCCACTGGTCGTGCTGGGAGACCTCGAACGGCTGCACGTGCGGATTGACGTGGATGAACAGGACATCCCACGATTTCGCCCGGGCTTGCCTGGCACGGCCTGCGTACGCGGCCATTCCGCTCAAAAGTTTCCGATCAGCTTCGTGCGCGTCGAGCCCTATGTGCAGCCCAAGACCTCGTTGATCGGCAATAGTATTGAGCGTGTCGACACGCGCGTTTTGCAGGTGATCTACGCACTGCCCCCCGAGGCGACGAACGTCTACGTCGGACAACAGGTGGATGCCTATCTCGACGCCTCGGCGGCCCAAGAAGCGGGTCTTACTGCCTATGCACGGCCGAGAGCGACTCAACTCGCTCGACCGGCAAGGCAAGAGACCACGGTGCCCCAGCCGTAATACCCCAGGGCGTCAGTCGGTCGGGTAGCTCGCGGGTGCGTTGGCCGTCAGGATGAAATCTTTTCTGCCGGAACGATGGCGAACTCGCGTTGCTCGCCGTCGCGCAGTACCACGATCGGACAAGCTGTACCGATGCGGTCGTGCGTCAACACCGCGTGCAGATCATCAATGCTGGCGATCGAATGGCCGGCCAATTCAATGATCAGATCCCCTTCGGCCAATCCCGCCGCGGCCGCGGGCCCAACGGGTTCGACTCCCACGACCAGCACTGCGGTATCTGCCAAAATGTCGTGCCGTCTGGCCAGGCCGCGCGGCAACTCGACATTTTGCCCCGCCACGCCAATGACACTGCGACGAACACGCCCATAGGCAATCAACTGTGTCGTCACGAGGCGCGCGGTATTCACCGCGATGGCAAAGCAGATTCCCTGTGCCGGCAGGATCATCGCGGTGTTGACGCCGATCACCTCTCCGCGCGAATTGACGAGTGGACCGCCGGAGTTCCCGGGATTCAGCGCGGCATCCGTCTGAATGATGTCATCCATCAGACGTCCGCTGCGCGCTCGCAAAGTGCGTCCCAGCGCGCTGACGACACCCGCGGTGACCGAGCAGCTGAAGCCAAGTGGGTTTCCGATCGCAATCGCCAGCTGTCCCACGCGAATTGCCTGAGAATCGCCAAGTGTGACCGGTGGCAATTGTGAAGCGTGCGCGCGGATTACCGCCAGGTCGCTGTCGGGATCGTCACCCAGGACATCGGCCTTGACCTTTTGCCCATCGGAGAAAAGCACTTGCACTTTGTCGGCGCCCGAGACCACGTGGCTGTTGGTCAGAATGAAGCCGTCTGGCGTAATGACAAAGCCTGAGCCGCTGCCACCGTGCTCCGGCACTTCCTGCCCTCGCGCCGTGCGGCGGGGTGCGTGACGCACTTCGATTTTGACGACCGAGGGGCTGACCGTCTCGGCGGCGTGCGTGACCGCTTGCGAATAGGCGTCCAGCAACCCGGCATCATTAACGCGCCCGCGAACCGACGAGTTTCGCTCGGTCAGTTCCGGCTGATGATCCTTGGCAAAGAGCTGTTTAATAATCGGCATGGCACCGCTCCCGACTTCTTGTTTTCCATACTGCATCGATGACCACGCGCGAGGCAGCCGGTTAAGAATGCTAGGCGCGATAAAACACCGCGGCAAGCGGCCTGGCTGCCCTCCCGCATTGCACGCTTCGCGTGGTCATGCGTCGCGGGCCGGGCTATGATGTCAGCCAAGCGCCCCGGGGCATTTCAGATGGCAGTGAAAATTGCAAGTTAACGTCGGTGGGAAGCACGCCATGAATGCGAAGCCTTCGAAATCTTCCAGCGATCGCCGCGATTTTCTCCGTGCCGCGGCTGTCGGAGCGACCGCGGCCGCGGCAGCTACTTTCGTTGCACCGGCGCGCGGGTTTAGCGCCAATGAGAAGATCTCGGTCGGACTGATCGGCTGCGGAGGGCGATGTCGACACTTGCTGCAGGCGCTCAAGAAGATTCCGCAAGCGCAGGTCACGGCGGTTTGCGACGTATGGGACAAGAATATCCAGGCCGGAAAAGAGGCCACTAGCGACGGCGTGTTTACCACCAAGGATCATCGCGCGCTGCTGGAGCGCAAAGACGTGGACGCGGTTCTGATCGCGACGCCTGACCATTGGCACGTCCCCATCACGATCGATGCTTGCGCCGCCGGCAAGGATGTCTATGTCGAAAAGCCTCTCACACATGACCTGTCGGAAGGGGCGGCGGTGATCGAGGCGCAGAACAAGCACCAACGCATCGTCCAAGTGGGCATGCAGCAACGCAGTATGCCGCAATTCATCCAAGGGCTGGACATCATTCGCAGCGGTCAACTGGGGAAGATCCACAAAGTCCATCTGACGTGGAATCGCAATCAGGAGCGGCACAATCGCAAGCCGGAGGACATCGATCCGCAATCCGTCGACTGGCGGCGATTCTGCGGCAACGCGCCGGAGCAACCCTTTGACGAGTACCGTTTTCGCAATTGGCGCTGGTTTTGGGATTTCGGTGGTGGGATCCTGACCGATCTGATGGTGCATTTCCTGGATGTCGCCAATTGGTACCTGGAACTTGACCATCCGGCGACTGCAGCCACGATCGGCGACCACTTTATGGCTGCCGGCCTGTGGCAAACTCCTGACACCGTGCAGACCTTGTTGCATTATCCTGAGCAGGGAGTGCAGGTGTACTTCGAGGGGACGTTCATCAACGCGCGGAATGCCGCGATGCTCGAATTCATGGGGAGCGAGGGGACGCTGTACCTCGACCGCGGCCGCTACGAGGTCATTCCCGAGCGGAAGAGCAAGCTCGCTGCGAGTGAACTGATCCTTGGCGAGGGAACGCGGGGGGCGGACTTTTTTGCCCAACCCGACGGAGAGCTGCTGCACCTGACGAATTGGCTCGATTGCATTCGCAGCCGACAAAAGCCAAACGCGCCGGCCGAGGCCGGTGTCATCGCCGTCAAGGGGGCGCATCTGGGCAATCGAGCACTCCGCGCCGGCGAGGTGGCCCATTGGCCTGCGGCATGAATTGCCATGCAGGAAGCTTAATGGCAGCCCCGACTTAGCTCGACGCATGGCCGACGTGGCGTTCTTTCATCGCCGTAGAACGGTACAATCTCCTTAACTCGCTACAGGAACGGCGCTTGGTTCGGCCGAAGGATGGCTCTCATGCAGAAGATCAAAACTTGCCTCTGTGTCGCTGGATTGGCGCTGGTTGTCTCGACTTCGGTGGGGGCGCAAGAGGAGTTGCCCACGCCGAAGGCGCGAACGGCGGCGCCGCCAATTCGCCCGCTTGCCGATCCCGAGCGTGCCGACCTGCGGGCGCAGCGGCGTGAACGATTGCGCAACCTCGGCGGCCAGGTGCTGAACGCTTTGGCCACGCCCGATGGCGCGGCGACCCCCGGCGCAGCGCCCGTCCTGGACCTCGGCAAGTTGAACGACGCCCTGGGCCCTTTGGCGACAATGCTGCTCGGCGGCGGGCGCGACATCGAATCGCTCAAGATCGGCTTCGATCCCCAAGGAACAAATTTCGCCGAAGACCGCCTGCGGATTGCGGCAGACGCCGCCCTGCGGCGCACCGCTTGGGCCGATGCGCCCAGTCAGTTTCACGGCACTCTGGGCGTCCAGGTCGTTCCCAACGACGGCGGTGGCATGGTTGCGGTGATCGATACACGCATCCGGTTGCAAACGTCCACCGTAGCACTCGCCAATTACATGGTGGCCCAATACAAGTCTCGTTCGCGAACCGAAGACACCGCACCGGCCCCCGAGCAAGCGCCGGCCCCCGCTGGTGTGGAGAACTTGCCCACGGTCAATGAAACCAGCGCGGATGATCTGTTTCAAGAGTTGCTGGACGAGCGGCTGGCCCGGGTCGATCGCCTGGAATCGCTCGACGATGTGGCTGACCTGTTGACGGCGATCTCGGGATTGCGGCTGACGGCGGCCGATCAGCGCATCGCCGAACTGCGGTCGCGAGCCAGGTCGGCTGCCAGCCCGGACGAAAAGCGAGAGTTGGAGGGGATGCTGGCCCAGGCTCGCGCCGAACGGGATCGACTGCTCGACATTCGTCCTCGCTTCAATCGCGGTACAGACGGCGCCGTGAAGTCGATTGGTCTCGACATGATCGGGTCCGAGATCTTTCCCGGCGCGGACATGCGGCAGATGGAATGCCGGATCAGCGACAACGAGGTCACCCTGCAGGCGACCGGAGCTTTGACCCGCTGGATCGAACTTTATCCAGTCGTTAAACCGCTGGTGATGGGCATTTTGCAGCGCATCCAGACCGGTGATCCGCGCGCTCTCGACATGATTCGCCCCTTCGTCGACGGGCCGATTGGCCGTGGCCGCGCCCTGATTATCGGCGCGCCGTAAGTCGGAAATCGCATGACGGGCATTCGAGCGTGCTCTCCTCTCCCTGCACAACGCAACGGCAATGCATTTTGCGTGACAACCTCGGGGGGGTATGCTGATGCCGCCTACCGCGCACCAGCCCGCCTCCGAGGAGAATTACCATGCGTCACAGTCGTGCTCTGCTGCCCTTGTTTTGTCTGGGCTGCACTCTATTCGTCGCCCTGTCGACTGGTCTGTCACTCGTCAGCGCCGCTGAGCCAATCACTTTGCAGAATTACGTCGCTCCCGCGGCGAACACGCCGGATGAACCCATGGCCAAGGCTTTTTCCATGGCCCGCGCGACTGAATTCCTGGATTCGGCGGCGCTCGATTGGCAAAAAACGCGTGGCTGCATGACGTGCCATACGAACTACGCTTACTTGATGGCGCGTCCGGCCGTGTCAGCCGCGGCGCCGGCTCATGCAGAAGTTCGCAAGTTTGCTGAGCAACTGGTTACCGAGAGGTGGCCGGATAAAGGTCCACGCTGGGATGCCGAAGTCGTGGCCACCGCCACGGTGTTGGCCTTGAATGACGCCGCGACGACCGGCCAGTTGCAGGACGTCACGCGCCAAGCGCTCGACAAGATGTGGACTTTGCAGCGCGAGGACGGCGGCTGGACCTGGATCAAATGCGACTGGCCCCCGATGGAGTCGGACGACCATTTCGGCGTGACGTTTGCCGCGGTCGGCGTCGGGGCGGCGCCCGCCGGCTATGCCGACACGCCCGCCGCGAAAGCAGGCATGGAGAAGCTCCGCAATTACCTGCGCGAGAATCCTGCTCCCACCTTGCACCATAAGGCCATGATCCTGTGGGGGGCGTCGTACACGCCGAACCTCATGTCGGATGCCGACAAACAGGACTGCATCGCGTCGCTGCGCAAGCTGCAACACGAGGATGGAGGATGGGGCCTGGCCACCTTGGGCGACTGGCAACGCGGCGACGGTTCGGCCCAGGACACGGCATCGAGCGACGGCTATGGCACAGGCTTCGTCATCTACGTGCTGCGGCGGGCGGGTGTGCCGGCCAATGATGCGCAACTGCAACGAGGCGTCGCTTGGCTGCGCACGCACCAGCGCGAAAGCGGTCGCTGGTTTTCTCGCTCTTTGCACGCTGACAGCAAGCACTACATCACGCATGCCGGGACCGCGTTCGCGGTGCTGGCGCTGGCAGCCTGCGACGCCACGGAATGACCACCCTTCGGGCCCCTCACTGGGCCCAGGGAATGTGATACCCAGCGACGTTGAGCCTAATGCGGTAGAGGCTTTTGTCGACCGTCACGTAAAGCGTGCGTGAATCTTCGCCGCTGCCGAATTCGCAATTGCTGGGGAGTCCGACCGGTTGCGCCGCGTCGGGCTGCGGTTTGCCGGTCGCGATATAAGCCAGCTCTTTTCCCGCAGGTGTGAGCACGAGCACGCCAGGGCGTTTCGCGCTGCGCGCGGTCAGATAGAGGTTTCCCTGTGAATCGACCGTCATGCCATCGCAGCCGTCGTCGCCGCCAAAATCGATCATGGTGCGTCGCGCCCCGCTAATGTTGCCCTGACTATCCAGGGGGAAGGCATACACTTTCATCGCACCTTTTTTCGGCTTTGGACCGTCCGGCATAATGCGATCGCTACCGTTGTTTGTGTCCGCCACGTAAAGCGTGTGCTGGTCCGGGCTGATCGCGATGCCATTGGGCTTTTCCACCTCGCGTGTGAGTTCGACGACTTGCCCCTGGGGATCGATACGATAAACGGCGCGCGCGTCGAGCTCGCGCGGCTCGTCGCCCAGGTACCGTG
>CAMFLN010000214.1 GCA_945957305.1 uncultured Planctomycetaceae bacterium
GGATCGACCCCCATCATCTCCTTCAGCAGGGTGATTTCTTTCTGCATGTCGGTGATGCGCACATTGTCGTCACGGGACGTGTCTTTCAGTTTCGTGGCTTCGGCCCACGCCTCCTGATAGCTGCGGACATACATGAATGTCACCACCGCCAACACGATGGTAAGCATCACGAAGACGATCAGGGCGATCTGCAGCCCTTGGTTCTCGGCACGCGCCATGCGAAATGTCCTCCACGACGGATTGCTCCGTCGCCTGTCATGCAGCAGTCAGTGATTCAGCGTGTAGTTCGATGTCCGGGATGGGGGCGTTCAACGAGCAACGCACCAATAGTGCGTCGATCACGCGTCTGTCGCGGCATCGTAAATCGGCAAACAAGCAGTTCCGTAACGCCTCTCAGGCCCCCCGCAGACCGAACCGCTGGCGCACGGCCACCGGTTGAAGTTTCGCGGTCGGGAAAGGAGCATCCGCAGAGGGGGCAAGGTCGCCAGTAACTTGAGGTTACAAGGCCATTTTCGAGTGTAAGCAGCCCCGGCGTGAGTGTCAAAAAAACGCCGCCGAGTTCGCCTTCCCCCCTTTGGCTGGGACAGGCCGCACGGCTCATGTATTCCGCACGACATCCCGCGGGCCCTACAACTGCCCTCTGACGGCTGCCCTCGGCCCGCTATTTGACGTCGTCCCGGAATTTCTCCAAGGCCGCCTGCAGGGCCGCCAGCTTCTGTTCCAGGTCCGAAACCCGTTCTTCGAGTTCGGTAATGCGGGCATGGGCCCCCGCCACACGGTCGCCCGGGGGGGCCGGTTTGGCAGCGTCGGGCAGGACAGGCTCGCGGGCTGTCGGTGCGGCCGCCGCGGATTCCGGTCGGACTTGCCGCTCGACGGACTCCCCCTTTTCGACCAAGGCAAACGAGATCGGGCGTCCCACGCGTGCCCGGCTCAGCATCCGCGCCGCATCGTCCGGCGACGCCACGGGCTGACCGTCGATCGAGACGATCACCGCATCGACCATGATGCCCGCCTTGGCTGCTGCCGAATTCGCGGTCACGCGGGTGACCTGCACGCCGCCGGCCGAAGCTATTCCGCGCGCTTGACGGGCGTTGTTGCTCAGCGCCTCGACACGCAAGCCCAGGGGGGCCACGTCGGGTTGAGCGTTGGCGGCGGCCTGCGAACCAAGTCGAAGCTGGGGGGGCGCGACCGACGGTCGGCGACCGAGAGTGACGTCGATTCTCTGGCGCACTTGGCCGCGCACAATGTCAAAGGTCACGCGTTCCCCCGCCGGAATGGAGGACAGGGCTTTGGCGAATTCGTCCAGGGATCGCACAGTGGTCTGTTGCACCGAGGTGATCAAGTCCCCCACACGTAATCCGGCACGCGCTGCGGGACCGTCGGCTTTCACTTCCACCACGCGCAGGCCGTCGCCGGGGCCCTGGTCGTCGGCTTTGAGCCCCAGATATCCGGGCACGAATTCTGCGGATTGCGTGCGATCGACAAGCTCGGGACCCGCGGCGGGTAACTCCTGTTCTGGAGGCGGGAGTTGGGCTGGCAGGTCTTGTGCTTTCGCTGGGGCAGCACACCAGCAGATCCAGCCAACGGCCAAAAGTTCTCGCCACCATTTCATGGCAGGCTTCCTCTCAATGTCGGAGTGGCAGCGCGTGACGACCACCGTATGCATTCTTTCATTATAGGCGCAGCATGCGCGCCGCGTACGTTGCAGGCGTATAATGAGGCAGGTCATTTCCGGAGTCCACGAATCATGCACTGCGTGACTGACGGCGGGCTGGACATCCTCTCCGCGCCCCCTGACCAGCGACAAGCGGCCCTGGAACTGGTCCTGCAAGAGGTTCCCGCCGAGCGCCGCGTGGGTCATATCAACGCGTTACTCGCTGCAGGACGCACCGGGCAAGTCGATTTCGAGGGACTGCTCATGGCGCGGCACGACGGCGAGATCGTCGGGGCCATTTGGGCCTATGCCCAGCCGGGGCATGTGGCCACAGTCTGGCCTCCTGTGGCGCGTGGGTCGCAGGCCGAGGCCGTCGTAGATGCCCTGCTGGGACACACCATAAAATCGCTGGCGCGTGGCGGCGCACGAGTGGTCCAGGCGTTGCTGCCGGCCGACGCGGGCGCCGCCGGGGCAAGTCTGCGACGACATAATTTTGTGCATATGGCCGACTTGCTCTACATGGTGAGTCTGTCGGGGCAGTTTCCGGCAGCGCCCCCGGAATCCTCGTTGCGATTTATTGCAGCAGCGGCGACAGACGTCGCGCGATTGCCGAAGCTCGTCGAGCGGACGTACGAGCGGACGCTCGACTGCCCTCAACTCAACGGCGTGCGCGACATTGCCGACGTGCTGGCCGGTTACCGCGCCTGTGGTCGCCATGATCCGGCGCGCTGGTTCATCGCGCAACACGACGAACAAGACGTCGGCTGCATTCTGCTGACGGATCATCCGGATGATGACCAGTGGGAAATCGTTTACGCCGGGCTGGTGCCCGCAGCGCGCGGACGCCGCTACGGACTGGCGATGACGCGTCACGCGCAATGGCTGGCGCGAGCGGCAGGACGCGCACGCATGGCGCTGGCGGTCGATGCGGCCAATGTGCCGGCTGTCAAGATGTACGAAGCTGCAGGTTTTGTCGCGTGGGATCGGCGCCAGGCATGGTTGCAGATTTTTCCGCGCGGGGGGGTCGTGACAGGCGCCATTTCCCGCGATGTTCGCGAGCCCTAGCACAGAGAACTCGACGTCAAAATGTCAATGAGGTTTTTTCGCCGCGCGGACGCGCGTGTCGCTTCTGCCGTTCTCGCACGCACTTGCGACAGAGAAAAAAATCTCGTCGCGGCGCGCTCGCTGCGATTCGACATTTTTTCCACGCCGCATCGTCGCGCGGCAAAAATTTTTCGCACGCGATTCTCATGCGGCACAACGCGTAATTTCCCGGCTGAAGAGCGTGTCGCGGAGCAGGCGTTCGCATGGGTGGCAAAAACTCTTTGACAGCAGTGCCAGCGTCAATACAATCGCGTTCTCGACGGGTGACAAGTTCGATGATCAGGGCGCTGGCAGTTATTTCTCGACGAGCGGAATTTTCCTTTGCAACCGCACAGTTTGGCGGGTCGGGGAAGAGTTCTTGCGGCAATCGAGCGGCTCCTCTCCGATTGGCGGGGGACTGTGTTGATCGCTGCAAAGTTCGCTGCGAAATAACCTTCTACGGCGTTCCAGGATTTCGTGGATACCGAATCGGCGTCACGATGGCGCGATTCGCCAGGGATTGGTTAGCGCGCACGGGGAAAACAGGACGTGACCAAGGACGATACGGAGATCGTATCCGCCCTGCAATCGGCATTGGCGGATAAGGTCGGCAAAGATCGATACGAGATGTGGTTCGGCGCGAATGCCCGAATTGCGCTCGAGGCGGATACCGTCAAGGTGTCGGTCCCTAACCGGTTCTACCAGGACTGGCTGCGCACGAACTTCCGCCGCCAGATCGAAGAGAGCTGCGTGCAGGCGCTGGGGCGTTCACTGCCGATCTCGTTTCACATCGCCGAGCCGCCGGGGCGCAGTTGCCAGAAGACCCTCGGCCAGCCCTCCACAGTGGCGGCAGGCTCCGGCGGAGTGCAGTTGACGCTGCACGGCGCGGAGGAGGAAGAGGCCACCTCGCAAAACGTCGCACCAGCAGAATCGGCACATGCGTGCCCACCTCTGCCACGGCGTCGTTTTGCCAATTTCGAATCCTTCGTCACCGGCGCCGGCAATCGCCTGGCCGCCGCGAGCGCCGCTGATGTCGTCGAAAACCTCGGCCGCACATCGCCGCTGGTGATTCACGGACCGACAAGCGTCGGCAAGACTCATCTGCTGGAAGCGATCTGGAGCGGCGCCAAGCGGCGCTACCCACGATTGCATGCGGTGTATCTGACGGCTGAGCAGTTCACCAGCTACTTTCTCGAAGCGCTGCATGCCAGTGGAGTGCCCAACTTCCGCAACAAGTATCGCGGCGTTGATCTGCTGTTAATCGA
Source organism: uncultured Planctomycetaceae bacterium (assembly GCA_945957305.1). Lineage (GTDB taxonomy): Bacteria > Planctomycetota > Planctomycetia > Pirellulales > JACPPG01 > JACPPG01. The sequence continues at coordinate 4,003 of CAMFLN010000214.1, forward strand.
CGACTTGCAATTCTTTGCCGGCAAGCGCGCCACGTTGGGCGAACTGCTGCATACGATCGACAATTTCACGCGTGACGGTCGACAACTGGTGTTCGCCGCGGATCGCCCGCCGGCGGCGCTGGCCGGACTAGGGCCGGAGCTAACGGGCCGGCTGTCGGCCGGCTTGATCTGCCGCATCGATCCGCAAGATTACGAAACCCGCCGCGGCATTGTCGCCGCGCAGGCCGTGCGAATGGGGTTCGATCTTCCCGCCGACGTCGCGGATTTTATCGCCCAGAGTTTTCGCGACCATGCGCGAGAATTGATCGGCGCTCTGGTCAAGTTGCAGGCGACTGCGCGGGCCTGGGGCAGGTCGATCAACCTGGCACTTGCCGAAGAAGCTCTCGGCGAGACGATTGCCCACTGCCGTGCCGCCGTGCAACTGGTGGATGTGCAACAGGCGGTGTGCGAAGTCTTTGGTATCGAGCCGGCATCGCTCCGCTCGGGCCGGCGGACGAGCGCCGTGGCGCACCCGCGGATGCTGGCCATGTGGCTGGCGCGCAAGCATACCCGCGCTGCACTAGCCGAAATCGGCGAGTTCTTCGGTAACCGCACCCATACGACGGTCATCTCGGCGAACAAGAAGGTCGGCGAGTGGATGAACGATCCGCAAAGCGTCAAGCTGGCTGACCATACGCTGACGCTGGCCGAAGCCGTGCGCAAGGTCGAAGAGCGGCTGCGCGCGAGCTGAGGTCACAGTTCGTTACGTCGCAGTTCCGAACAGTGAGCTTCTTAATATCGCGCTCAACATCGAAGTTCAACGACGCGCGGAGCGAGTCACCGTGCGGCGAGGCTCGGATCGTCTCCGAAATGGTGCTGGACGACCGGTTCTAGACGAACTGGGTGATGCCGGGCATGGCCACGGCCGGCACTTCCAGCTTGCCCCAGGCGTATTCCTTGGGGCCCAATTGCTCGGCCGATGCCAGCGCCTTGTCCCACGTGATGGTCTGCCCCGTGTAGGTGCACATCCGCCCGAGGATGGCCATCATCGTGCTGCGGCTCATGTACTCGCCGTTGTTGATCGGATTACCTGAGCGGATCGACGCGAACAATTCATCGTGTTCCTGTTGGTACATGTTGGGGGCTTCGCCGCGGTAGCGCCACGAAGAGTCGCCGCTCTTGATCGAGTGCTTCATCAGGTCCGCGGTGCCCTTGGTTCCCATCACATAGTCCGACACGTCGACGCTGCAACCGGCCATTTGCCGGCAGAACGAGAAGAGCTTCACGCCGTTGGCATATTCGTACACCACGGCATGGTGATCGTAGATGTGGCCGAATTCCGGCTGCGTACGGACTTGCCGCCCGCCGAGGCCCCAGGCTTTCACCGGCGGTTCGTCGTGCATGACCCAGGCGGCTTTGTCCAGGCTATGAACATGCTGCTCGACGTTGTGATCGCCCGACAGCCAGGTGAAGTACAACCAGTTGCGCAACTGCCATTCCATGTCGCTCCAGTTGTCCTTGCGCGGATGCATCCACAGCGTATTGGCGTTGTAGTTGACATTTAGGGCCACGATATCGCCGACGGCGCCATCGTGCACACGCTGAATCGTCTCGCGCTTGGCCAGGTCGTAGCGGTAGCACAGGCCGGACACGATCGACAGGTTTTTCTTCTTCGCTTCGGCACACGTTTCCAGCACGCTGCGCACGCCGGCGGCGTCGACGGCGACCGGCTTCTCGGCAAAGACGTGCTTGCCGGCGGCCACCGCGGCCGCCAGGTGCGCCGGCCGAAAATGCGGAGGGCTGGCCAGGACAACCACGTCCACACCGCTATTGATCACGTCCTTGAATGCTTCAAAACCGACGAAGCAGCGATCCTCGGGCACGTCGACTTTTTCGGAGAACATTTTTTGCAAGTTTTCGCGGCTCGACTGCAGGCGGTCGGCAAACGCATCCCCCATGGCGGTCAGCTTCACGTTCGGATCCGCGGTCAGTGCCTGGGCGGCCGCTCCCGTTCCACGTCCGCCGCAACCGATCAGCCCCACCTTCAAGATGTCGCTTCCCGCGGCGTGCGCGGCGCGCGAGACCGACAGGTTAGCCGCCAGGGCCCCGCCCAACGTCGCCGCGGCCGAAGTTTGCAGAAACGAACGACGCGTGGAGCTGCCGGTGGTATTGGTTGAGCGGGACTCGGTCATCGACAGTTTCCTCGTTTTATGGGGGGATGCTTTTCGCCGTCGGCTGCAATCGCGGCGGGTTGGTTGTCAGGTGGGACCCAGTTGGTGGGCTGCAT
>CAMFLN010000215.1 GCA_945957305.1 uncultured Planctomycetaceae bacterium
GCATTCCCTGGGAAGCGCTGCGCCAGGCGGTGACCGTGGGCCCGGGAGGGCGCGTGGCTTGCCGGGTGCCGACCCACTACACATTGCTGGCGGGGGTGAGCGATTGGGCCGCCTACGCGCTGGGCTGCGCGGTGCTGCGTTTGCGTGGAATCACTTCGTGCCCCGAGGGCTGGGACGAAGCGCAACAGCGCGCTTTGATCGAAGTCCTCGTTCGCGAAGCGGGCGCCGTCGATGGCGTGACCGGGCGGCGCGAGCCCAGCGTGGATGGCTTGCCGCTAGAGACGTACCTGCAGGTCTTTTCCGGAATCCGCGCGCTGGCGTTTGGCGAACCACGCGTAACGCCGGGGGGCGCGGGCTGAAACGGCCCACTTCCCGCGCCGTCCAGGCGCAAATCAGCAACTTGTATGCCTGCAGCTAAAGCGCTAGAATCCCCCGCAAGGATTCATTCGCGGGTGCAAACCCCTCTGTCGACCTGAAGCTAGGTGCACCGGCCATGAACGTCTTGATAATCGGCAACGGCGGGCGCGAACATGCGCTGGCCTGGAAATTGAAGCAAAGCCCGCTGGTCAAGCGGCTCTTCGTAGCTCCCGGCAATGCCGGGACTGCGCTCGTTGCCGAGAACGTCGATATCAGCCCGACCGATTTTCCGCGGCTGATCAAATTCGCCAAGCAAAACGATATCGGGCTGACCGTTGTCGGCCCAGAAGCGCCGCTGACGCTGGGCATTGTCGACGCCTTCAATGCCGAGAAGCTGCGAATTTTCGGCCCCAGCAAGGCGGCGGCCGAACTCGAAGGAAGCAAGGTCTTTTGCAAGAACTTGCTGCGCCATGCCGATGTGCCGACAGGGGACTATCGCGTCTTTCGCAATGCGGACAGCGCGATCACCTTTCTCAAAGATCGTGAAGACGTGCCCGTCGTCGTCAAAGCCGACGGGCTGGCCGCAGGCAAAGGCGTCATCGTCTGCGCCGGTCGGGCCGAAGCTCTCGACGCGGTCGACCGGATCGCACGGCAGCGCGAATTCGGCGCAGCCGGCGATCAACTGGTGATTGAAGAACGACTCGACGGCGAGGAAGCCAGCGTACTGGCGATCACCGACGGCCAAACGATCGTCACGCTGCCGGCCACGCAGGATCACAAACGAGCTCACGACGGTGACACCGGGCCGAATACCGGCGGCATGGGAGCGTACTGCCCGGCGCCGCTGGTCGATGACGAGATGCTGCACCGCATTGAGGAGCATGTGCTCGTGCCGACCGTGCATGCGATGAAGCGTTCACGGCGTCCCTTCCAGGGCGTGCTGTACGCCGGGCTGATGCTCACCAACCAAGGCGCCAAGGTGCTGGAATACAACGTGCGCTTTGGCGATCCGGAATGCCAGCCGCTATTGCTGCGCTTGAAAACAGACCTGATGGAAGTGCTGTTGGCAACGACCGAACGGCGTCTGGATGAATTGCCGCCGCTGGAATGGGACCCACGCCCCGCGGTGTGCGTCGTCATGGCCAGTGAAGGTTACCCGGGCAAGTACGCGCGGCATAAACCGATCCGCGGCCTCGACGAGGCAGCACGACTGCCCGACGTGCAAGTCTTTCACGCGGGCACGACCGTGCGTGACGGACAAGTGGTCACCGACGGAGGTCGCGTGCTGGCCGTCACGGCGCTCGGCACGACCATTCCCGCGGCGAAGCTCAACGCGTACACGGCCGTGAAAGCGATTCGTTGGGATGGAGCCTGGTGCCGTAAGGACATTTCGGACAAAGCGCTGTGGAAGTCGCGGTAGAGACTTGGCAGACGGGATTCTATGTTCATCCACCGTTAGGGGAAATCGTCTCGTGAACTACACGCACCTGCGGCTACAGGATCAAGGGGAAGTCTTGATCGTCTACTTCCAGGGAGGGACGCTGACGGATCAGACCGTCATCGACCAGATCGGCAAGGAACTCGGCGACGTGGCGCTCGAAGCGTCCGGCAATCGCAAGCTGCTGGTGAACTTTCAAGGCGTAAAGTTCATGTCGTCCGCCATGCTCGGCAAGCTGTTGCCGCTGCACAAGCGCTGCAAGGCCGATAAGATCACGTTGAAAATGTGCAACATCTCGCCGAACCTGCTTGAGGTTTTCAAGATCACGAACCTCACCAAGCTGTTCGACATCTGCAATACCGAGGCTGATGCCGTGGCCGCGTTCAACAAGCGCGGATTCTTCGGCTGAGCAGCGTGCACGTCAGCACCAGGGATGACACGCGGCGTAACTATGGCTGTTTCGCCGAGTACAGCTGATTGCGAGCTGTGAAATCGAAGACGATGTCGACCTTATCGTCGCCGGACATCAAAACTTCGCCGAGTTCTTGCGAAAAGAGATCCGCCGCGATCGCTCCCTGCGAAGGAATGAGCGCCTGCTGCCCGGCGTGGTAGCAATGGCCGAATGTCGACTTCAAGACGGCCCGCGCCAGTTCGACGGCCCCTTTGTCGGCGACGGCCTTGCCGTCGGCGAGCTTGATAATCGCCTCGGCGTCCTGGGGATTGAACCGCAGCATACCTGCGCGGAAGTGCCCGGCGAATTCCTGCCCCGCGGCGGGCATGTAGCTGTAGCTGCCACTGCCGATCAACACGGCGCCGGTCACACCCGCCGCCGTTGAGATCGGCACCACGGTGATGCCTTGCCCCTGCAGCTTGAGCTTGCCGAAGGCGACAGTCAAAGCCGGGAATTCACGGACGTTGTCGGCGTTCAACTCGATCGCGTACGGCTTAGAGGAATCGGTAGCCGCGGCAGGCGCGCCGGCAGATTGCGCCACCTCGCCTTTGGTAATCAGTCCTTGCTCAACGGGCCCCTGCGTTGCGGCCGCGGGCCCAGCGGTGCGCTGCAAAGATGCAGTAATCTTTTCGATCGCCGCCTGATTGGCGCGTTGACTGCTGAACAGTTGAAACGCCAGGAACACCACGGCCGCCAACGACACGGCAGAGAGCAGAATTTGAATGCGTTGCCACATGATGCGTGTCCCCAAGAGAGCGCGGCGGCACTGCTGCTGCACGGCCGCGAAGTCGCCAAACTGCGTGACCGCCGCAGCACGCGCTGCAGCGGCCGTCATACCTCGGCTCATATTTTCCTCCGTCAGCATCGCGATGTGGAATTCGAGTTCGTCGACAATTTCCTGCTCGATTTCGCTGACCGAACGCAGGCTCAGCGGCGGCAGATAAGCAGAGAGTGCCTGCAAGAAAGCCATCGGCTCAGGCCTCCTTCGCCGGCGCGCCCAGGACGCCGGCGATCGCGTTAACCAGCAGTTGCCAGGAACGAGCCTTGGCCTTGAGTTGCGCGCGGCCCGCCGAGGTGAGTTGATAATATTTGGCCTTGCGCTTCGATTCCGAGAGCCCCCATTCGGCCTCGATCCAGCCGCGCTGCTCCATGCGGTGCAGCGCCGGGTAGAGCGACCCCTCCTCGACCTGCAGGTAGCCGTCGCTCGTTTCTTGAATGTGATGGGCGATCGCGTAGCCGTGCTTCGCGCCGCCGCGCAACGTCCGCAGGACCAATAGGTCGAGCGTCCCCTGGAGTAGCTCAGTTTTTTCCTGCATCGCAGTCAGCACCCTGTAGAACGGCCACCTGCCTCCACCCTGCGCCCATGTCGATTGGCACGAGCGCGACTTCCTGCCCTTTCATCAGGGAGCTTAGCGGGCCTACCCCTAGAATGTCAATGGGTAGACAAAGAATCTCTAGGGGAGCTGCTGCCACGGGTGATAAAACGCCGCTGGTCGAGCGGGGCAGATCGCGGCGTTCGAGCGCATCGCGCAGCAAAATACGCGTGATGCGACGGCCGTGAATGTCGAGCCGCGCACGATCCCTAGGCGGCGCGGCGACGCTTCTCGGGCAGAGCGCGGCGTGACGATGGTTCGACCGCCGTCGGAAAGGGCGTTGTCGCCTGGTTCGAGCGCTCGCGCCGCGAAATGGCCGCGACCGAATAAACGCCGCGAACTCCGCCGCTGATGGCGATGAAGGCCACCGTGATGCCAATCCCCAGCAGAACGTCGATCTTGGTGAGGTCTACCATGGCTTCGGACCCTGGGGATGGAGCGGCCGCTCGAGGACGCACCGCCGCCAAAATCGCGCGGCAAGCGCCCTGGTCATTTCTTATCGACGCCCGCGTGCCTTAGACTTTGCATTCACTGCTCAGGCGCCGACTACAACAGCCAGGCAAACTGTACGGCCTCCTCCACGACCCCCAGGCCAAGGTGATGTGCTAGCACAGGAGAATTCATTCCTCCCGCGACCTTTAACTGCTCGCAGTTACGTTATGCCCGTCGCGTCGTAGTGGTCTATTCTCTTCTGGTAATTCCTGAATGAACCACCACGGCACAACGAACACAACGGTTTTAGCGCCAGTTGTGGCAGCATTGTCCTTGCGAAGCATGATTTAATAACCAAACCGGAGTCACGTCATTTGTCATCTCGTTGTGTTCGTCGTGTCGTTGTGGTCTACCGTCATTTGGCGATTCTGAATCACAACAGACATGACGTGATTTCATCCAGTCCCCTGCGTCGTGGTTCACTTGCCGAGAGGATTTAAATGTCGCTCACTGATTTCCCAGAGATGGTCCGTGGCGCGGTGAATCCGGCGCGGTTGCTCGACACCGCGCGGCGGCTGGTCGAGGTCCCCAGCCCGACCGGCAGTGCCGGCGAAGTTTCCGATCGCCTGGCCGAGATCCTGCGCAGCGACGGATTTCCTGTGGAGCGACACGCGGCAGGCCATGCCGCGGCGCCGGCGGTGGTCGCCCGGTTCGACACGGGCCGCCCAGGACGCGCGCTGCAATTCGACGGCCACCTAGACACCGTACACCTGCCGTTCGTGCCGCCGCAGGTCGTCGACGGCCAGTTGACTGGCAGTGGCGCCGCGGACATGAAGGGCGGATTGGCCGCTGCCGTCGAGGCGCTGCGGGCGGTGCGCGACGCCAACGCGCTGCGTGGCGGCTCGATCTTATTTGTCGCGCATGATCTGCACGAGGCGCCCTGGGGATTGGGGCAACAGCTGAACGAATTGATCACCGCGGGCATCCACGGTGACGCTGTGCTCATTCCCGAGCCGCTGTGCAACACTCTGCCGATTGCCGGGCGTGGCGCGGCCACGTGGAAAGCCAGCTTTCGCCGCACCGGGCCGCCGGTGCATGAAGTGATGCGTCCACTCGATGAGCCGAGCGTAATCGCCGCTGGCGCCGCGTTTATTCGAGAACTCGCGACGCTCGCCGAGCGCTTGGCGACAAAGCAGCATCCGCTGGCCGGCGCCGAGACCGTCTTCGTCGGACAGGTGCACAGCGGCGAGATCTACAATCAGTATCCGCAGGAGTGCTGGCTCGAAGGGACCCGGCGCTGGCTGCCGGACACCGACGCTCTCGGTGTTGAACAGCAATTTCGCGATCTGCTGGAAAACACGGCTCAAGCCACGGGCACCATCGCCACGGTCGATTGGCGGCCCGTGCGCGGCGCTTTTTCTCTCGACACCGAAAACGAACTTGTCACCTGTTTCCAACACGCGTACCGCGGGTTGTCCGGGCAAGCGTTGCCCACCGGGCCCAAGCCGTTTGTCGACGACGGCAACAGTTTCTGGGCACTGGCGCGCGTACCGGCTATCACGCACGGACCGCAGGCCGGTGGTCAACACACGGTGCACGAATGGGTTTCACTCGCCGACCTCGAGCGCGTAGCTCAGCTTTACGCGCTCGTGGCGACGCTGTACTGCCCAGCGACCAAACAACCCACGGGCTAGGCAGGAGACGAGTCTCTCAGAAGAACCGCCCTCTGCCATCTGCCCACTATGCCATTAGGCCTTGGACATGTCCTTCAGTTGCTTCAGCGCACGGACCGTGATTTTGGTCGAGGCGGGCTTGGCAGGGACGTCCATCAATTCGCCCGGCTTGAACGGGTTGGGGACACCGGTGCGAGCGGGCTTGGCCGGCACGTGCTTTCGTTCGATCTTGACCAATCCCGGGATGGTGAACGAACCGGCGCCGTCGAGGCTCGTGCCGATGACCTCGCTCAGTGCATCGAAGACGGCTGTGACCTGACCCTTCGAAAGTTGGGTCTTTTCGGCAATAGTGTTCAGAATTTCGGTCTTGGTGGGGGCCTTTTTGGAAGCGTCTGCGGTCATAGGTCAACTGTCCTTAAATGGTGTTGTGCGGGCGAGCTTGCGGGTGCAAAACGGCTATGCAGGAGCTCAGCCAACGTCTCCCCCTCGCCCGAGACGGAGTGCCGGCTCCGCAAAAAGATACCACCTATACGGTTCAACAC
>CAMFLN010000216.1 GCA_945957305.1 uncultured Planctomycetaceae bacterium
ACCGATACCAACACTTATGCGATCGTCGGCAGCGTCAGATGTGTATAAGAGACAGGTTTCCCCCATTGCCGAACGAATGACTGGTCGTTTTGCGATCAATAGCGGCCGCGCTTGCTGGGGGGAGACCGCTGGGCTAGACTCGCCCCAAGGCGAGGAAAGCACCGGCCGACCAGCCATTTTCGCAATTTTTTCCAGGACGGCGCAAGCGTGGGCGTCGCTGGTTGAAGCGACTAAGGATCTTGTGCCAATGGGCCTCATGCGGTTCATGGTAGCCCCCCCCAACCGCATTTCGGCCGCGGCGGCTGCACGCGCGTACCTGGTCGGCGCGGAGCAAATTCCCTGGGTCGGGCGCGTCCAGTTCTCGGACGGCATCCTCAGTGTGACGCGCAACGAGTCCGATTCGGCTTGCCTGTGCGTCCCGTACCCGGTCACTGGTCGCGGGGAAGTGACCTTGTCGACCGGCACCCTGATTGAGCGCTTCGCGCCGTATCAGCTCTCGGTCGAGCTTGCTCGCGGCAAGATCAACCAACTTCGTGGGCAAATCGTCGAATGGCAAACTCTGGGCATTCAACCCAAGGAGCATCATCAGGCCTCGCTGCGTGAAGCCTTGCAGCATTTGTCGCGTGCCGTGACTTCACAGAGCGATCCAGCCGCCGCGGCGCAACATGCGGATCGCGCCATTCAGTGCGCGCTCGATCTGGCGGATCTCCTGGCGGCGCGTTATGTCAAAAAGGTGGTTCTCGCGCGGCGCCGCGCGACAACTCCACAACGTTTGCCGCTGTTGGGCGGGAACCTGGGCTCCCGCTTGTTGCGCGCCACGGCGGCGAGCCAGTTTCGCGCGGCCTTCAATACAGCCTCCGTCCCGCTGAAGTGGCGCGATGTCGAGGCCCAGGAAGGCACCTACCACTGGGAAGTTCCGGATCGACAGATCGAATGGTGTCACGGCCACGGCATTCCGGTGATTGCGGGACCTCTATTGCAACTTGACGATCGCGGTTTGCCCGACTGGCTGGCGATCTGGCAAGGAGACTTCGACAATATCCTGGCCTTTGTCAGCGATTATGTCGAAACCGCCGTGCACCGCTATTGCGGCAAGGTCGGCGCCTGGCAATGCGCGGCGCGGGTCAACATTGGGGACGTGCTGGGGCTGGCCGACGAGGATCGACTGCGGATCGCGGTCCGCGCCTTCGAGATCACCCGCAAGATCGATCCGCATACGCCGGCGATACTGAGCTTCGATCAGCCGTGGGGCGAATACATGGCCCGCTCGGAGCGTGACCTGTCCCCCCTGCATTTCGCCGATATTCTGGTGCGCTCGGGCTTGGACTTATCGGGCATTGGCTTAGAACTGAATGTTGGCTACTGGCCCGGCGGCAGCTACATGCGCGATGCGCTGGACTGGAGCCGGATGATTGACCGTTGGGCGGTGCTTGGTCTGCCGCTGTGGATCTTCGTGACGACGCCTGCGGGAGAAGCGGCGGACGAGAAAGCGTATGGTCGCGCGAAGCCGATCGGTGGCCCGTTGCCCGGCGGTTGGAGTCCGCAGGCACAGCGCCAGTGGACGCGGCAGGTCATTCCGCTGCTCTTGTCCAAGCCGGCGGTGCGTGCCGTGATCTACAATCAACTGTGCGACGCTCATGCGCACGAACTGCCGCACGGCGGATTGCTCGATGCTGATGACAATCCCCGCCCCGCGATGGGAACGCTGGCCAAAGTACGACGCAAGTACTTGAGTTGAACTACTGCCCAACGTCGTATTCGCTACCTGCCGAGGTCGTTTCAAGACTGATTTTGGGTGCCACGGCTGGCCCAGCCGTGACTGGTTACGGCAAAACACTGCTAGACAAGCTAGCAGTGGCACCCCGTCCGTATCGACGAGGGGGTTTTGAAACCGGCACGAGGTCGTTTTCCCTGGCTACTTCTGAGCGCCGTCGAGCTTGCCGGCGTGCGGCAGTGTTTCGGGGGTTACGCGGACGGCCGTGGTGAACTTGAACGGGAAGCGGAAGCCGCTGTCGAACGTGAGCTCGACAAAGTAGGCGGTCCAACCTTCGTCGGGGCGGGGAGCCTGGGCGATGTACTCTCCGCTGCCCGCTTCACCCACGTCGATGCTGGTGTACTTCGGTCCCAGCGTTTGCAGGCGGAAATCGCGTGCCTTGGGATTCGTCGCTTGCCACAGTTTGACGGCCAACGGCTTCTCCTGCGTCGTGACGCGAATCTTGCCGTCGTCGAGGAACGACCAGGAGAATTGCGGCCGTGCCTTGTTCGTCAGGATCGCGTTGTAAAACGCCATCACACTTTCCAGCGCGTCCGAACCGTTCAACGAGTGGCTCGCATTGGGGACATAGCGCAGGTATTTCTCCCCTTTTAGCTCCGCGAAATAGAACTGCGACGAATCAGGCACAAAGAACTCGTCCCCCGCGGCGTTGACGATGAACTTGGGCATCGTCAGGCGATCGACGTAAGAATAAGGGTCTTCGACTTCGAGAAGCGCGGCATACTCAGGCGAGTTACGCTTGTCGAAGACTTTGTGCCGTACGTAATCGCCCACAGCCGGCGCCCAAAAGCCGTAAGCGGCATGATGATGGTCCATTGACCGGCGCACATTCAGGACGTCGATCACAATCGGCACGATGGCCACCACGCGCTTGTCGACGACACCCGTCAACCAGGTCGTCCAGCCACGTTTCGAGCCGCCGGCAATCACAAAGCCGTCGATCTTTTGTTGGCCTCCTTCATCACTGGCGAGCAACGCTTGCACCGTATCCATCGCGCGGACGGCACTCTTGACCATCGGCATGCGGGCCGTCCAGGTCGGATCGCCCGTCTGCATCAGTTTCACCCAGGTATAGGCGATCAGATCGTCTTCCTTGCGCTGCTGCCCGTCCTTATGGAACACCAGCGGCTGATTCGGCACCATGCCCAGTTCCGCAACGACCGAGCCTGTGCCCATTGCTAGTTTGAGAATCATGTCGCTAGGCTTTTGCGGTGCTTCCTTGCCATTTCCGCCACCGCCGATAAACAGCATCGCCTTGGACGACGTGACTCGCTCTGGCTTGACGATTGTCAGCCAATGCTCCCACAGGGTGCGGTCGACTTCGTCGCCTGAGCGCCAAGTTTGCGATTTCAGATCAACGACGTACGCCGTGTAGCCGTCACCGTTAACCGTGTGCACGAGCTTCCACGAGTAGCTGGGATCAGGCTTGGCAATGTACAGATCCAGCGCCGATTGCACCGGAGCCGGATCCTCGGCCCGGGCTGGCGTGGAGAGAGCGAAACTTGCAATCATCGACAGGGTGGCCAGCAGGCCACGGGTCCGGGGGCGCAGGGCGTTCATCGCAGGGTCTCGAAAAAATGGGCGTGTGGGCGGGTTTCGACAAGGCCCGCTAAATCCTATATCCGCTACGACGGTACCACGCGCGGCAGAGGCCGGGAAGTAGCGGGAAGGCGTTTGACGGCGCCCGAGCGCCAAGACAAGATAATGCTAAAGTCCCGTTGCGCCGCCGCGCTAGGCAATTCTGGGCCTCGTGCCCCTGGATTCCCCTCTGCACGTCCCGGCGAATCAGGATTGCCACAAGCGTGGCTGCGGCACTGTTCTGTGCCGAAATTTGCGGTCCGGGTCTGGATCGGGGACATTCTAACGATGACTGCCATCCTGGGAATTTCGGCCTTTTACCATGATTCGGCCGCGGCCTTGGTCGTCGACGGCAAGATCGTGGCCGCGGCCCAAGAGGAACGCTTCACCCGCAAGAAGCACGACGCCGAATTTCCCCAGAACGCCATCGATTTTTGCCTGGCCGAGGCGGGGCTCACGCCCGAGCAGCTGGACTACGTCGGTTTTTACGACAAACCGCTCACGAAGTTCGAGCGTTTGCTCGAAACCTACTTGGCCTTCGCTCCGGCCGGCTATCGATCGTTCCGCTTGGCGATGCCCTTGTGGCTCAAACAGAAACTGCACCTGCCGCGCGAAATGGATCGCGGTCTACACCACAAATACAGCGGACGATACGTCTTTACCGATCATCACGAGTCACACGCGGCGAGCGCCTTCTTCCCGTCGCCCTATGACGAGGCCGCGATTCTGACGCTCGATGGCGTGGGCGAGTGGAGCACGACCTGCGCCGGTTACGGACGCGGCAACAAGATCACGCTCGACGAGGAAATTCGTTTTCCTCATTCGCTCGGTCTGCTGTACTCGGCGTTCACCTACTACACCGGCTTTCGCGTCAACAGCGGTGAGTACAAGCTGATGGGGCTGGCGCCTTACGGTCGGCCGACGTATGAAAAGTTGATCCGCGAGCATCTGATCGACTTGAAGGAAGACGGCTCGTTCCGCCTGGACATGAGCTACTTCAACTACTGCCAGGGTCTGACGATGACGTCGGCCAAGTTCGATGCCCTGTTCGGCGGACCGCCGCGGCAGGCCGAGTCGAAAGTCACTCAGCGCGAGATGGATCTGGCCGCATCAATCCAGGTAGTGACCGAAGACGCGATGTTGCGCAGTGCACGGCACATTCACCAGCGCACCGGTATGAAGAACCTGGTGCTGGCCGGCGGCGTGGCGCTGAACTGCGTGGGAAACGGTCGCATCTTGCGCGAAGGGCCGTTCGAGAACATCTGGATTCAACCGGCGGCCGGCGATGCCGGGGGCGCGCTGGGAGCCGCGCTGTTTATCTGGTACCAGTTGCTGGACAAACCCCGGGTGACGCAGCGGCCGGACCAACAGAATGGCTCATTCCTGGGCCCGCAATTCAACGACGATCAAATCGTCGAGGCCTTGGACCAGGCGGGCGCCGTCTATACGACTTGTGCCACCGAAGATGAGTTGTGCGAAGAAGTGGCCGGCTTGATCGCTCAGGAAAAAGTGGTCGGCTGGTTCCAGGGGCGGATGGAATTCGGTCCCCGCGCCCTGGGCGGACGCAGCATCATCGGCGACCCGCGCAGCGAGAAGATGCAGTCGGTCATGAACTTGAAAATCAAGTTCCGCGAGTCTTTCCGCCCATTCGCCCCCTGCGTGTTGCAGGAAGAGGTCGAAAAGTATTTCGAGATGCGGCCGGGGGAAGACAGCCCCTACATGCTGCAAGTGGCGCCGGTCCGTTCCGAAATCCGCACCGACCCTGGCCCCGGTTATGAAAAGGCGTTTGGCATCGAAAAGCTGAACTACAAACGCTCGACATTGCCCGCGATCACGCACGTCGATTACTCGGCGCGGGTACAAACGATTGACCGCCAGCGGAACCCGCTGTTCCACAAGCTGCTGACCAAGTTCTATGAAAAGACCGGTTGCCCGGTGTTGATCAACACCAGCTTCAATGTGCGCAGCGAGCCGATAGTGTGCACGCCGCAAGATGCGTATCGCTGTATGATGATGACCGACATGGACGTGTTGGTCGTGGGACGACAGATTATTTTACGCACCGAGCAGCCGGAAGTGAGCGAAGAAGATCGCGCCCGGCATTTGGCCCAATTCCAACTCGACTAGAGTCGCCGGTCGTGCGGCACAAGGGCACGGCCTGATGAATCTCGCGTTTGCACGGCACCCAACGACACGCCAGGAACCAAAGCGATGGCCTTGATCGACATGCAATGGCGTCCGAACGATCGCCAACTGCGCCAATTTGGGCTGATCGCGCTGTTCGCATTGCCGCTGGCAGGCTGGCTGTTCAGTGGCAAGCCGTGGCCGGCCGACATCACGCCCCGGCAGATGACGGTCCTCGAGGTGCTGGCCGGATTGGGGATCGTCGCCGCTGTTGCGGCGCTGGTTCGCCCGCAGCTGTTGCGTTGGCCGTTTGTGATCGCGACACTAGTGGCCTTGCCGATTGGCCTGGTCGTCGGTGAAGTCGTGTTGCTGTTTATCTATTTTGTCGTGTTCTTGCCGGTCAGCCTGGTGTTCCGCCTGATGGGGCGCGATGCCATGGAACGCGGCATAAACCGCAGCGCGGCGAGCTACTGGCAGCGGAAAGCGCCGCCGGCGGGTCCTGAAAGCTACTTCCGACAATCCTAAAGACGGTTCGCGTACACGCAGTAGGTTCGCGTGGACCCGGTTGTACTCCTGGAACAATTCCAAAATTCATCTGCTGCGTCATGGGCTGCTACGCCTGGCGCGGCGCGAAGGACGATCGCTCGATGGACAAGCCGCAGAAATCTTTCGACGAGCTCAAGGATCAAGGCCGCAGCGGCCTGATTGCCGAGTTTTTCTACTTTCTCAGCCAGAACAAGAAGTGGTGGCTGCTGCCGATTCTGCTGGTGATGGGGCTCGTC
>CAMFLN010000217.1 GCA_945957305.1 uncultured Planctomycetaceae bacterium
CCGTGGGGGAGAGCGCCACCAGGCAGCCGGTGTCGACTTTCAGAAGTTCTCCCGCGGCGAGCGTGCGCCGCATCAGATTCCCGCCTGCGTGCACCATGGCAATGCCGTCACCAACCAGCCGCTGCATGATGAACCCCTCGCCGCCGAAGAGCCCAACGCCAAACCGCTTCTGAAAGGCAATGTTGATCTGAATGCCGCGCGCCGCGCAGACGAATGATTCCTTCTGGCAAATCAATTCGCCCCCCAGTTGATCGAGATGCAGCGGCAGGATTTTGCCAGGGAAGGGGGCGGCAAAGGCCACATGCTCGCGCTGCTGCGTCGGATTTCCAAAGGTCGTGATAAACAGCGACTCGCCGGTCAGGGCCCGCTTGCCCGCGGTCACCACCTTGGACCAAAAGCCTCCCTGGTTGCTCGGATCGCCGAAGAGCGTCTCCATCTGGATGCCCGATGACATGTACATCATCGCGCCCGGTTCGGCGATCACCATCTCCCCGGGATCGAGAGTAACTTCGACGTATTGCATTTCGCCGCCGAAGATCTCGTAGTCGATCTCATCTGCCCGGCGCGTGCGCGGCGGCGGTTGTGGTGGTCCCCCCGCGCCGCGTAGAGCGTCCGCGAGAGCCGGAATATGGCGCGCCTCGATCCAGCTATTTGTCGTGGGCCCATAGACCAAGGTCGCTGGACCTTCGAGCGCGGGGAGCTTCTCGACGAGGCTTTGCATGGTCAGGGGACCGTACGATTTTCCATCCTGCGCGTAATACCAGGCTTCGTCGCCAGTCATGATTCGTTGCTCCTTGCCTCACGGCGGGCGCATCAAGGCCCGTCAGAAAGTTTTCTCTCGGTCCCGTCGATCAATACATGGCGGCCGACAGCTTCCGCCGGTATTCGGTCGTCAATGGGTCGTCCGGATCGAGGGCGTGAAAGATATCGACCATTAATTCCCTCGCCGGCTCCCCCTGCAGTTTGCGGTCGGTCTGAAAGGCGCTGAGAGCGCGCTGCAACGCTTCGCCATATTCCTTACTGCCGGCTAAGGCATTGGCCAGCTTCATTTGCAACGCGGCATCCTGCGGTGCGGCGTCGGCTGCCTTGCGTGCCGTCAAGACGTCGCCCGCCAAGCGCGCCGCTTGCCGCAAGCGGCAGATCGCCTTGATGCGTTCCCCCTCGGGCTCGAGGTAGCCATGGCCTTCCAGGTGTTTGATCTGTTCTTCGGATTCGTCAAGTAAATCTTGGGCTGCCAACAGGCGTGCCAGCGCGAGTCGCACGGGCCGGGATTCCGGTTCCGCGGCGAGCGCCATTCTTAGCTTGGCCGTAGCGCCGGCCGGATCTTCTTGTTCCAGCTGTGTTGCTTCCTCGAGCAGCCGCTCGACTTCGCTGGGCTCCAGCTGCGCAAGCCACTCCCGCAGTTGCGCTTCGGGCAGCAGGCCGACAAATTGGTTGACTAAGCGTCCCCCGCGCACGGCAAAGACAGCCGGAATCGACGACACCCGCATCTCGCCCGCGATTCCCGGGGACTCGTCCACGTTGATCTTGGCCAGCACGAATTTGCCCGCAGCTTCTGCCGCCAGCTTCTCCAGCAGGGGACCGAGTTGTCGACAGGGACCGCACCAGGGGGCCCAAAAGTCGATAACGACGGGCAGCTGGTGCGAGCGATCGAGGACCTCGGCATCAAACGTCGCATCGGTGACGTCGATGACCCAGGACGAAGGGGCTGTCATGCGAAGCGCTCCCACAGGATGGTCGTTTTGCAAGCGAGGCTCACTCACCTTTTTTCAGCACACCGCGCTCCTCGAGCCAGGTTGCCAGGCACTCGGGCCAGGTCGACAACACCGGGTCGTTGCGGGCGAGCCCCACGCCGTGCTTGCCGTCTTGATAGACGTGCAACTCGGCCGGTACCTTGGCGGCACGCAACCCCTGATAAAAGAGCAGACTGTTTTCCGGCGGTACGGCCGTATCGGCCGTGGTGTGAAACAGAAACGTCTGCGGAGTACGCGCCGTGACTTGAGTTTCATTACACAGGCTGTCGACCAAAGCGGGCGCGGGATCCTTGCCCAGCAAGTTCTCGCGCGATCCACCGTGAGCAAAAGGGCCTTTGAGCGTGATCACGGGATACGCCAGGATGGCGAAGTCGGGCCGGCAGCCCGCGCGGTCGATCGGGTCGCTGGCGGACGAATTGCCGTCGTCGAAGTGCGTGGCCGCCGTCGAGGCCAGGTGCCCGCCTGCCGAGAAGCCCATGATGCCGATCCGCGCCGGATCGATCCCCCATTCCTTGGCCCGCGAGCGGATCAGTCGAATGGCGCGCTGCGCGTCCGAGATTTGCGACGGATGATGGTATTTCGGAGCCAGGCGATAGCGGAGCACGAAGGCGGTCACGCCGTATTCGTTGAACCACTCGGCGACTTCATGCCCCTCGTAGGTCATGGCCAGATGCCGATAACCGCCGCCCGGGCAAACGATTACGGCGCCGCCGTTGGCTTTTTCCGCCGCAGGCTTATGCAGCCACAGGCACGGCTTATCGGCATCCTCTGTGCCGGTGGCGCCCGGCGCTCCCTCGGGCCAGAGGAAGAATTGCGGCGGTTCGGCTGCTTGCACGCGTGAAGCGGACTGCGCGGCCAGCGTGGCAACAGTGAGCACAAGAGCGGACATCAAAAGCGGCTTCATCACCGGCTCCCAAAAGGTGCATGATTTATTTTGGCGATTCTCACGGTTTGCGAGGTGCTCGTGCCGCCGGTCCATCGAACCCCGACAGCCATTGGGCCGCGGGGTCCTCCGGCGGACGATCGAGCGCCAAGAACGTAAACAGGTCGGCAATCTCTTGCGGTTGCAATTGCTTTTCCAAGTCCTCGGGCATCAACGACAATTTGCTGGTTTCTAACTGCACGACCTGCGACCGCGGGATGGTTTCGATTTTGCCCCCTTGCTGTTTGATGGCGACGTGCTGGGGGCTGTCTTCAACCAGCAGGCCGGTCAAGATCCGCCCGTCGTCGGTGACCACGATCCGCGCCTGATAAGCGGCGCCGATCACCAGGCTGGGATCAAGCACGTTCGACAGCAATTGTTCGAACGAACCGCGGCCATTGGCCGTGATATCGGGACCGACCTCTTGGCCTTGCCCGTGCAATCGATGGCAATTGCCGCAGACGCGCGCAAACACGACCCGCCCCGCGAGCGGATCACCGGTCGTCGTGCGGATCATTTGTCGCACGCGGCCGATGGTTTGTTCGCGGTCAGGGCTGCGTTCCGTGCGCAGCGTGCCCCAGACGCGCGTGATCTCGGCCTGCAAGGATTCGTCTCCGGCGGCAAGAAGCTTGCGAATCTGATTGGCATTTACGTCGCCGCGCTGCACGCGACCGTCGGCAATCGCGGCCAGCAACTTTCGCCCCCAGGCCGGCCGGCTGGTCAGCAGCGTTACGGCATGGGGCCGCAATTCGGCTTCCAATTGCGGATAAGCGTCCAAAGCGAGCGTCGCGACCTGCTCGTCTTCGAAACGTCCGAATGAGCTGAGAATCAGCCGACGCAGCTCGGGCGGTGCCGCATTCGCGGAAGTTAGCAGCGGCGCCACGGTTTCAATCAATCGCGGATCGCCTGCCGCTGCCAGGGCAGCCAGCGCGCGGGCACGCTGGCCGTGCGAATACTGCGTCGACGCGAGCACACTACGGGCCTCGGCAACGGCGCCGGCGTCTCTCCACGAAGCCGCCAGTAGAACACCCTCGACGCGCAGGGAATCGTCAGCTGCGCGTTTTTGAGTCTGTTCGAGCACAGGTTGCAGAGCCGCTCGCAATCTTCCCACCTTCTCGGCGTCAAGTTCGCCGCGCTGCACCTCATCCGCCAGAACGGCCAGGCATTGCGATGCGGCGTCGGTGGCAGTTGAATCTGCGTCCGCGTACAACTGCACCAGCTGCGCGATATGCGGGGCGTCAAAGGGTTCCGAGGCCAGCAGCCGCTGGCAGACACGCGGAGCGAGAGCTGCCACGGCCGGCGCGTTCCGTCGCTCGGCGTTCAATGCCGCGAAATAGGGTTCGACCTCTGCGTTCAGGCGCGGATGCAGATTCTGCCACACAATGCGGGGCAGCAGGGGATCTTCTGGCGAATGCGTCAGTACGTCCATCAGTAGCGCCACCGTGTCAACTCCGCGTAACTTCGCCGCGGCAATCGCCACTTGCAGCCGCACATCGGGACTCTCGTCTTCGGCAAGGCTGACAACTTGAGGGCGCAAGGTATCCGAGATATCGCGCGCGTTCCCTGCCGCACGTACTCCCCAGGCACGAAAGCCAGGGTCGGCATGCGCCAGCAGCTTGCCGTGAAATGGTTCGGTTAATGGGCCCATGCCCACGAGCGCCCACAGGCCATGCATCCGCGCGGTGCGCGGGGCCGTGTCGTCGAGCACCAAGGATTCGAGCGCGGCACGCGTGGCCGGGCTATTGCGTTCGCACAGCAAGCGCTGCGCAATGTCGCGAAAATAAACGTTGGGGCTCTTTAATCTCGCGAGCAGCTGCGGATCACTTTCCTCAGCCAGATTGAATGGACCGGCACGCGGCGTGTCTTTGTAGCGAATGCGATAGAGCCGCCCTTTACCGCGATCAATGCCGGTCGGGTCGCGGTTGGCATCCTGGTAACAGTGATACCGATCGTACCAGTCGAGAACATATAAACAGCCGTCGGGACCCGTCTTCTGCGCCACCGGCATGAACCACGAGTCGTTGGCCGAGAGAAAATCAGCTTCGAGCTGGCCGGTGTAAGTCGCACCGTTGCGCGTGAGCGAATCGCAGTTGATGCAATTGCCATGGATGTTGCCCATATACAGCTTGCCGCGGTATTGCTCGGGATAGGCATCGCTATCGAAGAAGTGGATGCCGCAATACGCCGCCTGTTGATGGCGATAATCGACAATCGATTCGATCTTCCAGGTAAACGGGGGATAAGCTCCGGCTTGCCGATGGTAGTAGCCCGATTCAACCAAATGCCACAGGTGATCAATGACGCAGGCGCTCAGGAACGCACTTCCTTCATGGTCCCAGGCGATTCCCCAGGGATTGCTCGTGCCTTCGGCGAAGAGCTCGAACTGTCGGGTGCGGGGATGGATGCGAAACATCGCGGCCGTAAATCGAAACTCACGATCCCCCTGCCGCACGACGCTGCGATTGAAGACTCCGTTCAGCCCGTACAGCCAGCCGTCGGGTCCCCAGGTCAGCGAGTTGGGCAATTCGTGCGTGTCGTCACGTCCGAAGCCCGTGACGACGACCTCGCGGCGGTCGGCGCGTCCGTCGCCATCGGTGTCCTGCAGGTACAGAATGTCGGGGGCATTCGCGACCCACACACCGCCTGCCCCCACGGCAATGCCCGAGGGGATGTTCAAACCATCGGCGAACACGGTGACGCGATCGACCTGACCGTCGTGATCGGTGTCTTCCAAAACCTTGACACGGTCACGGCCGGGGCCAGCCTCGCGGCGCGGGTATTCCAGGCTTTCGGTTACCCAGATGCGTCCCCGTTCGTCAAACGTCATCGCCACCGGGTTCACCAGGTCCGGCTCGGCGGCCACCAACTCCACCTTGAACCCTGCGGGCACGGACATCCGCGCGATCGCCTCGGCGGGAGATAGCGCTGGGCCTGGCGACTTGTGTTGACCATGCGGCACCGCCTGCGGAGCATCGGCCCGCGCCGTGGATAGTCCGGGGAGCGTCGCGAACAACAGGCCCGCCCAAGCGGCGCGCCAGAACGTGTCGAATCGTGCCACGATTATTCACCCGCCGCGGCGGGGGCTGTGTTGGTGAGCGAGGTGAGGTAGGCGAGCAAATCCGCCGCATCTTGCGCTGTGATGTCCTGCAGCACAAGCTCGGGCATCATCGATTGTTTTTGCGGCTGTTTCGTGACGACCTCGGATTGCGGCACACGGATCGTTTTACCTTCGACGTTTTTCAAAACTAGCTCGTTGTCGTTTTGCTCGACAATAAAGCCGGCGTGTACCTCGCCGCCGGAAGTTTCAACTAGGTGTACGACGTATTCGGGAGCGATCGCCTTGGAGGGGTCCAGGATGGTTTCGAGCAGTGTCTTGCGCTCGTATTTCTTACCGATCTGGCTCAGATCGGGGCCAATCGTATTGCCGAAGCCATTGACCCGGTGGCACGATTTACAGCGCGCGGCGGAACTCTTGAAGAAGATGTTGCGGCCACGGTTTTCGTCCCCATTCAGGGCCAGGATTCGCTCGGGTTTGACGGCGGCACCGAGTGTTTTGGGGCGTTCCTTCTCGGGGATAAAG
>CAMFLN010000218.1 GCA_945957305.1 uncultured Planctomycetaceae bacterium
GGGCGAAACCGGCTCGGCCCGGGACAACTGCGCTTCGGGTAGGGGCAGCCGCACGCGGATCGTGGTGCCGCGCCCCTGCTCAGTATCAATGCGAAAGTTGGCGCCAATCTGTGTCGCCCGTTCCTTCATGCCAATAATGCCGTAATGCCCTAGTCGTGCCCCCGGCCCGTCGAAGGGAGCAAAACCGATCCCGTCGTCTTCGATCGACAGCAGAATATGTCCGCCGCCGCCATCGAGCGTCACGTGGATCGTGCGTGCGGCGGCATGCTTGACGGCATTGGCGACCGATTCCTGGGCAATGCGCAATAGATTGTATTCGACATCGACCGGCACGCTGCGTGGCACGCTTTTGATTGTCAGGTTCAAACGCGCGTCACCTGTTTCCGTCAGTTGGCGTGCCGCCTGGGCGATCGTCACCGCCAGTCCTGACTCGCCTGTCGAATGCTGACGCAAGCCAGCTACTGAACGCCGGGCATCGCGCAGGCAACTCGCCGCATCGCGAATGATTTCGTCCAGCGTCAGGCGCTCGTCCGAGGGATTCAGCCGTGCAGACAAGGCTTGCATTTGCATTGTCACGCCCGAGAAGCCCTGCATCAGCGTGTCGTGCAACTCGCGAGCGATGCGGCTGCGTTCGGCTACGACGGCACGCAATTGCTCTTTGATCGTACGGACGCGCAAGCGATAAGCGCCCAGGCCTGCGAGGCCGATCGTCAACGCGCACAGCGGCAGAAACCAGCGGGTTTGATAGAAGCGCGGCAAAATGGTGAACGAGACGGGCGCCGCCGTCTCGGCATAGGCGCCGTCGATCGTCGTGGCCGCGACGCGGAAACGGTAGTTTCCCGGCGACAGGTTTGTATAAAACGCTTCGCGGCGCTCGCCCGCCTCGACCCAATCGTCGTCAAACCCTTCGAGCTTATAGCGGAAGCCGATCCGCATCGGCACGACCAATGTCAGCGCCGTGTATTCAAAACTGACATTCGCCGAGCCGGGAGGAAGGCGATTGACTTCCGTCGGCTTATGCGGCCGGCCATTGATCACCACTTCTTCGACCAAAACCGGCGTCGTGGGCAACACGCGGTTCATGCGCACCGGATCGATCATCACCAGTCCGCGGGTCGTCGCCTGCCAAATTTGGCCATTTTGCGATTTGAAAGTGCCAGGTTGCACGCCAAGTTGAACTTCGTAGGCTCGCGTTGAGTCAGAAAGCCGGAACGAAGTGCTGGTCAATTTGTCGATCTTGCCGGCGGCGAATTTCACGAGTTCGCTCAGCGGGATGTAGGCAACGCCGCTGGCTGAAGCCATCCACAACCGGCTGGCATCATCAATGACCAATCCAGAGATCTCGTCATCCAGCAGGCCGTCCTGCGCCGTGATTCGAGAAACTCTATTATCGTTATCGACAAACAACAGGCCATGCGCCGGCGTGCCAAGCCACAATTGCCCGTCGTCGTCCTCGCAAATCACGTCGATATCGAGTTTGGCCAAAGCTGGATTCGAGATCGGTCGTAGCTCGCCCGCAGAATACTCATACAAGCCCGACTCGGCGGCGACCAATACGCAACCGTCGCGTCGCTCGAAAATACAGCGCACCGGTGAGCTTATGTGTCCTGTGTCGCCAGTCGGCAGTACAAAGTGGTCGCCCCGCAAGATCGCCATGCCGGCCGTTGTGCCCACCCACAGTTTGTTCTCCTTGCCCAGGCAGACGCACGTGACAGTGTCGCTTGGCAACCCTTCGGCAACGGAATATTTCCTTTCGACGTGATTGCCGCGCACCACCTTCAGTCCGCGCTCGGTGCCGACGTACAGAGAACCATCCTGTCCTCCAAGAAGCGAACGAACTCGGTCGGTATCCACTTCGCCGTCCACGCGGTGGGCAGCAAATCGTCTTCCCTCGAGGCGAGCGAGTCCCGCCCCCAGCGTGCCCACAAAGATCTGTCCCGCGCCATCCTGCGCAATCGGGCCGAGGTTGTTGCTTGGTAACCCTTCGCGCATCGTAAAAGGAAGTGTCCGCCGATCGTTGAACTGATTCAAACCATGCTTTGTGCCAACCCAAATACTTCCTTCGCGATCTTCGCACAGAGCATAGACGTCGCTGTGCGACAGACCATCGGCAGGGGTGAAGTTTTCCACGTCATTCTCGCGCCAGCGGCTGAAACCTTCGCGAGTTCCTACCCACAGGCTGCCATCCTGCCCCAGCGCGAGGCTCAATATGGAATCATTAGGTAGTCGATTCTCGGTGGTGTAGCGAGTTTCTTCCCCGTTTTGCCAACGAATCAGCCCAGACGAGGTCCCTACCCACACCGCGCCGTTCGGCGCGCACGCGAGCGCCCGCACCGAACCATCGGGCGTGAGAGTCGTGAGCTTGTGCGTCACCCATTGCCGGCCGTCAAAGGCGCACAACTCATGGCCCAGCCCGCCGATCCAAATTGCGCCGGACTGATCTTCGGCAACAGCGCGCACATCGCGCAGCGTGGGGGCTGGTATCTTGTCGACCTTCAAATGGGCTGCGTCCCCCGAAAGTCGCACCACCCCGACAGGAGTACCGGCCCACAGCGTTCCATCGCGCGCCGCGAGAACGCAATTCACCGTATCGGACGGCAAACCATCCGCCTGACAATATTGCCTGGCGACGTTGCCATAGCTGACAAGTCCCATCCCGCTGGTGGCTAGCCAGAGGGTTTGCGCGCGATCTTCGGTCAAATCGCGAATCCAAAGTCTTTCAGCCGGGATGCCGGCGCAATCATGAATCGTCGTGAAACGCACGCCGTCGAAGCGAATCAATCCGCCGGGAGTCCCCAACCAGATATAGCCGTTGCGCGATTGCGTCACGGCATAGATCGTCGCTTGCGGCAACCCTTGCGGCATCTGCCACACGCGATGAAACGCTTGCGACAGCGTCCGGTCTGGATACAGTGCCTGGACCGACGTAACAGGGAGTGTCGCCAAAATCAGGATGACAACGGTCCATGTGGCCGCTGGCCGGACGCGCCAGAATTTCGTTCGCAGGGTTCCGCCGCGGCGCGCCGCCAAGGACATATTCCAGCCTCCAGGGCCTTTTCCTCTATGGTAACGCGCCACCTGAAACCCGGGGAGTATCGTGGGTTTGCGCCGTGGGCAGTCCGACAAGGCTGCGGCCGCCGGTTAGTTTGAGCAACGGGCCTGAAAATCAGCCGCGCCAATCGTTAGGATCCCACCCCCGGACCGTGGCTATGCCAATCGGCATAGCGGCGATATTCCCTTCTTGCGATTGCCGACGGCATGATTTACGTACATGATACTGAGGGTGGGACAAGCTCAGCTACGGGGAGGGGCGGCATGACGCCACGAGCGCAGTAGCGGGGCTAGGGCTCGTACGCCGACCGGATTCTTGTGCGCTCTCGCGAAGCGCGCTGCAGGTGGCCAGCAATGATATCCAAAGTCCTCGTCAAATCGCCGGCGAGCCGGACGAAAACGACGAGTGATACCCCTGAAGCACCGCCTCCCCTGCGCCGAAAATGGCGCGGAGTGCTCATCCTCGCACTGCTCGCGACGGCAGGCGTCGTTGCGTATTACATGGTGCCCGCCGAATACGCGATTCCCTGGCAAACTCTCACCAATTGGCTTGTCCCCGGCGGAGGCAAACCGCTCGAGGCCCCGCAAGCTCGCCCGGTCCCCGTCGTGGCTGTGGCCGCACGGCAAGGGGACATGCACCTCACGTTGAACGGCTTGGGCTCGGTAACGGCGCTAAATACTGTCACGCTACGCACGCGCGTCGACGGCGAACTGTTGAACGTCGCCTTCACCGAAGGCCAGGTGGTGCAAAAAGGGGAACTGCTCGCCGAGATCGACCCTCGTCCTTACGAAGTGCAAAAGAAGCAGATCCAAGGGCAGGTCCTGAAAGACGAGGCGGCGCTGCGGATCGCGCAGCTGAATCTCGACCGGTATGTGACCCTGTTACCGAATCGGACGGTCACCCAACAGCAGGTCGACGAGCAACAGGCTGTCGTCAAACAGGCCGAGGGGACGCTCGAAGCCGATCAAGCTCAGGTGAAGAACATTGACTTGCAATTGCAATATTGCCGCATTGTGGCGCCCATCTCGGGGACCATCGGCCTGCGGCTGGTCGACCCCGGCAATATGGTCAAGGCCAACGATCCCAACGGCATGGCGGTGATCAATCAATTGCAGCCTATCACGGTGGTGTTCACCATTCCGCAGGACGACATTGCCCGCGTTCAGAAGCAGGTCAATGCCGGGGTCAAACTCTCGGTGGACGCTTACGATCGTGACTTCAAGAATAAGCTGGCCGTCGGCACTCTGGTTGCGATCGACAACCAGGTGGATATCACCACCGGCACGGTGAAGCTCAAGGCACGGTTCGAAAACCAGGACAATATGCTGTTTCCGAACCAATTCGTCAACGTTCGCCTGTCGGTCGAGACCTTGTCGGATGCTGTCATCGTCCCCTCGGCAGCGATCCAACGCGGCCCGACCGGCACATACGTTTATCTGGTCGGCGCGGACTCTAAAGTCGAAGTGCGCGACGTCACCTTGGGTCCGACCGAAGGGGACGAATCGTCGATCAGCGCCGGGCTGGCTGGCAACGACCTGGTCGTTGTCGACGGTGTCGATAAATTGCGGCAAGGCTCTCAGGTGTCTCTGCGCGAACGTGCGCCGCCAGGCGGCCGCGGCAATCGCCCGGCTGGGCATCCCACGGCGGCAGGAAACTGATGAATCCCTCGCGGCCCTTTATTCTGCGGCCCGTGGCGACGGTGCTGTTGATGGCCGCGATCCTGCTGGCCGGCATCGTGGCTTACTATCAGCTGCCGGTCTCAGCTTTACCGCAGGTCGACTACCCGACGATCCAGGTCATCACTTTCTATCCTGGGGCCAGTCCCGAGGTGATGGCATCGAGCGTGACCTCGCCGCTGGAGCGGCAATTCGGCCAGGTGCCGGGCCTGAACCAGATGACGTCGAACAGCTCAGACGGCTGCTCGGTGATCACGCTGCAGTTTATTCTGGACTTGAATATCGACGTCGCCGAGCAACAGGTGCAGGCGGCGATCAATGCCGCCGCGACGTTTTTGCCGCGCGATTTGCCGGCCCCGCCGATCTATAGCAAGACCAATCCGGCAGATGCGCCGATTTTGACCCTGGCGCTGACCTCGGAAACGTTGCCGCTCTCGAAAGTGCAGGACTTCGCCGATACCCGGCTGGCCCAGAAGATTTCGCAGCTGACAGGGGTCGGCCTGGTAAGCATCAGCGGCGGACAAAAGCCGGCCGTGCGTATCCAGGTGAATCCCACGGCGCTCTCGGCGCTGGGGCTGAGCATGGAAGACCTGCGCAATGCCGTGGCGCAGGCCAACGTCAACCAAGCCAAAGGCAGCTTCGACGGCAGCCGCCAGGCGTACACCATCGGCGCCAACGACCAACTGCTGACCAGCGAACAGTATCGCAAGTTGATCATCGCCTATCGCAACGGGGCGCCGGTGCTAATGTCTGACGTTGCCAACGTCTACGACGGCGTCGAAAACATGCGACAAGCGGCCTGGATGAACGAGACGCCGGCCGTCATCCTCAATATCCAGCGCCAGCCGGGCGCCAACATCATCGACGTTGTCGAACGCGTGAAAACGCTGCTGACACAGCTGAAAACTTCGCTGCCAGCGGCGATCTCGATTTCGGTCCTGACCGATCGAACCACGACGATTCGAGCCAGCGTCGAGGATGTGCAGTTCGAACTGCTGCTCACGATCGGCCTGGTGGTGCTAGTGATCTTTCTCTTTTTGCGCAGCCTGACCGCCACGGTGATCCCCAGCGTCGCCGTCCCGTTGTCGCTGGTCGGCACCTTTGCCGTGATGTACATGCTGGGCTACAGCCTGAACAATCTGACACTCATGGCGCTGACGATTTCCACCGGCTTCGTCGTGGATGACGCGATCGTGATGATCGAGAACATCGCCAGATATATCGAGCAAGGGGAACATCCGTTGACGGCGGCCCTGAAGGGGGCCGCGGAAATCGGCTTCACGATCGTTTCGCTCACGATCTCGTTGATCGCCGTGCTGATCCCTTTGCTGTTCATGGGGGACATTGTCGGAAGGCTGTTTCGCGAGTTCGCCGTGACGCTCAGCGTCACGATCCTCGTGTCGGCTCTGGTGTCACTGACGCTGACTCCCATGATGAGCGCCCGGATCCTGCGGCATCACCCGGCCGCACAGCAAGGGCTGATGTATCGGTCGTCGGAAGGTTTCTTCGAGGCCGTCAT
>CAMFLN010000219.1 GCA_945957305.1 uncultured Planctomycetaceae bacterium
CAATCTGGGGACGTTACGGCAAGAGACTGGCGAATTGATCGAAGCGGCCGAGTCATTTGACCGGGCACATGATTTGTTCGAGCATCTCGCGGATCAACAACCTGACAATGCAGATTACCGCTTCGGCCTGGCTACGGCAGCAGCCAACCTGGGCACGGTGCGGAGTCAACTGCCGGATGCCGCGGGCGCGATGGAGCTAATGCAACAAGCACTCGACGTTTGTGAACGTCTCGCGCGGGATTTTCCCTCCGTCGAGGAGTATCGCTTCCAGCAGGCGCAAGCCCTCGATAACGAAGCAGCCAGACTCGCGCGCGAAGGTCAGATGGAGGAAGCGGCAAAACGGCTGCTACAGGCCCAGCGCGTGTACGAGGAACTAATTGCCCAGAACGGCCGGACGGCGGAGTTCCGCATTTGCTTCGCCCAGAATCTGCGACAGCAGGGAGTGATTGCAAGTGCATCGGGGAATTTCGCCGAGGCCGACGAAAAGCTCAGCCGGGCATTGAAACTGCAAGCCGCGTTAGGCGATGAAGCCCCCCGTCGCGCCAGCCACCAACGAGACCTTGCCGCTTCGTACGAAAGCGCCGCTGAGCTCTTTCTCGCCAAAAAAGATTTATCGAAAGCTCGCTACTACTTGGAGTTAGCGGTTCAACATCAAATGCAAGCCGCGCAGCTGGCCCCCAAAAACCCTCAGCTCGCAAAGCCGTTACGCCGGCAGTATGCCACTCTGGCCGGCACGTTGCTCGAGCTTGGAGAGCTCGACCAGGCGACCAATTACGCCGAGCGCATTGCACAGCTTGCGCCTGCAGACTCGTCCGCATTGATGGAGGCCGCACGTTTGTTTGCGCATTGCATTCCGCTGGCGGACCGCTTCAAGAGCGTGTCACGGCCCGCACTTAAGGACGATTGCGGACGCAGAGCCGTGGAACTGCTGAATGCAGCCATCACGAGCGGGCAACTGCAGTCCGCGGAGGTCACTGCGGACGATGATTTCAGCTCTTTGCGCGATCGAGAAGACTTCCAGGCGTTAGTCGTCCCAGCTGCCAATAAGGCAATTGAATGACTTCCGACGCGCGATCGTCCGACGACCGCAGTTCAAACGTGTTCAGTCAGTCGTTGCGGCGGCGCGCAACTCTCCGCGGCTGCGCCAGTCCGCTGTGAGAAATTCCTGCACGTACGGCAAGAGAGCCAGTTCTCGCAATTCGTCTTCGACGCGCTCGGGGGAGGGATCCTTCAAGCCGCGTGCCGTCTCTTCGGCCAATAGTTGCGCATAGCGCAACCGCGCGCGACGCAATTGCTGGCGCGTGGCTGGCGCCGCAAACGGCCGGCCCGTGGCCATTGACAGTCGCGCGGCCAACGCTTCTGAATCGTCGTCCGGATGGTCCGTCCTGAGGCGCAACAGGGTGTAGGCCACGCATCCCGCGTGCTCATGCTGATAATCTTCCAACGCGCGCCAGGCCATGGTCAGCACCGTCTGCTGCCAGGTGCTTTGCCACTCGCGATCAGCTTCCGCTTGTTGACTGTCGTCACCTAATAAGTTCAGGTCAAAGTCCGCCGTTGCGCGCTTCTGACTGCGGCTCCAATAGGTGCGCGCCATGTTCCGGACCGCCACCTTGAGGAGGTCGCGGAAGCGGCCTCGCTCGGGATCGGCACCTCCAAAATCTCCACGCAGGATGCGTACCAGCACCTCCTGCGCGAGATCGTCGGCGTCCTGCGAATTCTGCACCATTGCCCCGATGTACTTGCGAATCGCGCCGCTGTAACGCAGGGCCAGTGCCTGCCGCGCCGGGCCGGGATCGGCGAACGACCCGGCGACGGCCAAACGCATTAAACTCCACTGCGTATTGATTTCGTCCAGGCGAGCGCCTGCGTCGTCCTTGATCGGGTTGCCGTCGCTCATCATGCTGTCAACTCCCGCGATTATGCCACCACAACGTTTTGGCCGATTCTAACTCGACGTAAGCGATGAACTAATACGGAATCCCGGAGGCCGGTCCGGTACTGACTCGGCGGCTTGGAAACGGCCGAGTCCGCCGTTTGCCTGTCACAGATTCTCATAATGCGTGTACTGGAAAAGTGGACCCTGCCCACACCGCCACAGACGTGACGGGAAATTGTAGCAGGCTAGAATCAGAAGCTATCGGCGCTGGGTGCTCAACCCGCCGCGACCCGGGAAGCGAGCAATTCATGACAAATCCTCTGGGGCTAGGTGTCAGGATCGTGGTGTTTATTTGGCTGCTGGGCGCGTTGCTTATGCCCAATGCGGCGAAGGCGCAGTCGGTCGGACAGCAAATCGCGGAATTGCAGCGGCAATTCAACCAGCAACTTACCGCGAAAGATGCCAAGAGCGCCGAAAAGACGGCCCTCACGATGCTGCAGTTCGTGCGTACACGGCTAGGTGGCAGTCCGCCGCTCGTGGCTATGTGTTACGTCAATCTGGCGCAAGCGTACCAGCAGCAGTCTCGATATCAGGAGGCCGACCAGGCATTACAGGCGGCGCTTCCCGTATTGGCCAAGAGCCCGGAGCATTTCGAGGAATACCTGAATGCTCTGCATACGATTGCGGATGTGTACGTCTCTCTTGGGCGGCTTGACGAGTCCGAACGAATCCGTAAAGCAGAGATCGAGGCCAACATCAAGGAATACGGCGCCAATCACTTGCGCGTCGGGAAGAGCTACCTCAATTATGCCATGATGCTCACGCTGCAGAACCGCTTGGAGGAAGCCGAGCGTTATGCCGGCGCCGCGAAAGCAATTTTCCTGAAGCAGCGTGGGCCGCGCGACCCCATGCTCGGTTCGACATACTACTTTTTATCCACGATTGCGAAGGAGCGAGGGCGATGGGATGAAGCAGCCGATTACACGCGACAGGCGCTGGCGATCGACGAACTGAACTTCGGTCGCGACAGCATTCAGTTCGCCACGGCCTTGCACCAGCTGGCGAGCATCGAATATGCGCAGGGGCATTTACGCCAGGCCGAGGAGTTGGCGCGGCAAAGCGCCGCGATCTTCAGTCGCAACGAGGGGGCTTTTGGCCCTTCCGTGGGAGGGACGTACTATGCTCTTGCGCTCGTCCAGCGTGAGCAAGGACGCTATGCCGAGGCCGAAGAAAACATTCGGGCTGCGCTGACCTCGCTTGGCAACACGCAGCTCCCGCCGGACCAGAACTTTGACGCCGCATCGTACCTTAGCGCCCTGGCGTCGATCCTCGACGAGCAAAATCGTTCGAGCGAGGCGATTCCCCTGTATCTACGCGCCCTGGAAATTTTCAAACGACTTCGCGGCCCCGACCACCCTGCGGTGGGCGGCACGCTTAGCAATCTGGCCAACGCCTATACGCGCAGCGGGATGAAGGAGGAAGCGATCGCCACGCGCCGGCAGTGTGTCGAGGTGCTCCGCAAGGCGCACGAGGGTGAGCACTTTTCCCTGGCAACAGCACTGCTGAATTTAGGTTTGGACCTCAGCGACAGCGGCCACTTTGACGAAGGTCTGCCGCTCGTCGACCAAAGCGTCGCTATGTTTCAGCGCACTTTGGGTTCCGATCATTACCACATTGGCTTCTGTTATTACAAACTAGCGCAACTGAAATTCCACCACCAACAGGCGACGGAGGCCGAAACGCTAGCCACTAAAGCTCTTGATCTGCAAACCGCGGCAGCGAGTCGCGGCGGCGATCGGTTCCGGACCCTGTTGCTGCGCGCCACGATTCGCTGGCAGGACAAGCGGCACACCGAGGCCATGGCCGACCTCGAACAAGCCTTGAAAATCGCCGAACAGCAGCGCGGCCAAACCGGCGGAGCCGAACGTGAGCGGGCCGGCTTTTTTGGTTCATTTGCTTACGCCTTCGAACTAATGGTGCGTTGGCAACTCGAACTAGGAAAGGTCGACGAGGCGATTGCGGCGATGGAGCGCGGCAGAGCCAGGGCGTTTATGGACGAGCTGCGCCTGCAGGATGCAGACCTTTTTCAGGGGCGCGCCCCGGCGGAGGTAGCCGCCATCCGGAAGCAAGAGGAGACGTTACGAGCGCAACTATCGATGCGGGAAAAGGAGTGGGATCGATTTCTCGACCAAAACGACAATAAACCGACAGAACGCGACCAGTTGGCTGCTGCTGTCGGATCTGCGCGTGAAAGCTTATATGCCTTCTATCGTGACTTGCGGGCATCCAGTCCCGTTTATCGGAACTTGGTCAGCAGTGACTTGGACTTCCTCTCCGTGGCCGAGGCGCAGCGGCAGATTATCGCTGATGGCACATTGCTATTGATGTACTCAATTGGCGACGAGGCGAGTCAAGTTGCAATCATCGACCAAACGAGCGCACAGGTGCTGCCGCTGGCGATTCCCCCAGCACTGGGCGAAGTATTGAACGTCGCTTCAGGGCCTCTGACGACTGCCAGCCTGCAGGGCATCGTGGCCGACGGCCAGGGAAGCGGAGTTTTGCAGCAGCTGTCAGCAAGCGACACCGCCGAGTCCGCAATTCCGCGGCTGGCGGCACTCTGGCAGGTTCTAATTCCTGAGCCAGTTCGCGGCCGGCTTACTGACGGCACGTTGAAGCATCTGACCGTACTACCTGATGGGCCGCTGGCCCTCTTGCCGCTGGAGACGCTTGTGGTCGAGTTGGGGGAAAAGCCCAAGTATCTCCTCACTGCCGGGCCGCCGATTTCCTACGCTCCCTCGATAACAGTGCTCCATAACCTGCAACAACGTGACACCGCCGCGCATCCTACGGCGAATGAACCCGTGCTCAGCCTCGGCAATCCTGCATATGCTCAGGTCACACAGGCAGCCGCAAGTGCGAAGCCAGATCGCTCCACCCCCCTTAGCGCCGCTGGACAGCGCTACAGCATGCTGCGCATCGGATTGACGCCGCTGACTTTCTCCGGGCTGGAAGCGAATTGGATTGCCACACTGTTCGAAAAAGCCGGACTGCGGAGCGTGAAACTTGTACAGCGCGAGGCAACGGAAGCGCAGTTGCGTGCCAAGATTACGGGACGACAGATTGTCCACCTCGCCTGTCATGGCGTTACCGATGCTGCCTTCGGTAATTTCTTCGGTGCGCTCGCCCTGGCACCTGGTGAGAAGGCGGACGATCCGTCCAACGATGGCTTTTTGACGCTGCAAGAAATATACGGCCTTAACATGCGCCGCTGCGACCTGGCGATCCTCAGCGCCTGTATGACCAACTATGGACCAAATCAAACCGGCGAAGGTGTGTGGGCATTGTCGCGAGGCGTTCTCGTTGCTGGTGCGAAGCGCGTCGTAGCCAGCAATTGGGTCGTCGACGATCAAGCAGGCGCCAGCCTGATCAGCTATTTCGCAGGTGGTGTCGCACCAGAATTAGCCGAACATCGTGCGCCCGACTACGCAGCATCGCTGCAAGCGGCCAAGCGCTGGATCAGCGAGCAAGACAAATGGCACAGTCCCTTCTATTGGGCTGGCTTTGTTTTAGTGGGCCCTCCCTAGGGCTGCCCAAGTATTGATTTGGCCTGCCCCCTCCGATCTCCGCCCCGGCGCATTCGGGCAACAAGCGGTGGCGCCCGGTCGCGCAATCGCCGCGACAGTGAGTCACCCAGTACGAATCTGCTGCCTTCGTTGATGCCTGGCCGAACCAGCCAGACGATCCTCGCGCCCGTCCCGGGGAATGCTGAGCGCAGGCGGGATTGTGTCGACATCTTCCGGCAATCGATTGTGATGCGGGCCAGGCAGATCGAGACCAATCGCCGGCGCCGCGTGACCCAAGTTGATGCTCCCGCTTGGGGCATTCTCTTGGCAAGATAAAGTTGCGCCATAGAGTGCAGAATTGAAATTTCTCTGCTTGTGGTGATCAACAGACCGCCATGTGTTCCGGTGGCTGGTTTGGCACGCCGCCACGATCATGCTCGTCTTACAGGCCCGGCTGGCTCCTACGCCACGGCTACCACCCAGGGCCAACTCGAGTTATTGCGGGCGCAGTGGTAGCTTTCTCAGCCTCTTACTGGGCACCAAAGGTGACGACACAGAGTTTGAGGTATTTGATCTAGCATACGAAGCCGCCTCGTTTCTCGTTGATGAGTGACGATCGAGGAATCCCTCTCGTTTAGCAGCGCTGACAGCGGGAAAGTCGTGATCCCCATGTTCGCGACCGGGAGCAGCGCCCTGCAAATTCTCAGGCCCTTCAACGCTTTAGCGACAGGCGGCTGGTCGGGGCGAATCGACTGATTGCCAACGCTCCCGCGCATGACACCG
>CAMFLN010000220.1 GCA_945957305.1 uncultured Planctomycetaceae bacterium
TCATTACCTGGCCTACCAGCAATTGCGGGGGGCCAAGGTATCGGCCATCGTGTCGCGCGAACGGCGAAAGCTGGCGGGCGATTGGCGCGGCATCCAGGGGAATTTTGGACCGCCCGGAACACAGATGGATTTGCGCGGTGTGGCCGGCTATTTGGATTGGCGGCAATTGCTCGACGATCCTTCGATCGACATGATCGACATTTGCCTGCCGCCAGCCATGCACGCCGAAGTGGCCATTGCCGCTCTGCAAGCCGGCAAGCATGTATTGTGCGAGAAGCCCATTGCCCTGTCGCTGGTCGACGCAACACGCATGGTCCGCGCCGCGGAGAAAGCGGAGCGCCAGCTGTTGATCGGGCATGTACTCCCCTTCATGCCGGAATATGCCTTTGCCTACGAGGCGATTCACAGTGGGAAGTACGGCAAACTGCTGGGCGGAAACTTTAAACGCGTGATCGCCGATCCGCTGTGGATCAAGGATTTCTACGACCCGCGCAAAGTCGGGGGACCGGTCGTCGATCTGCACATCCATGACACGCATTTCGTCCGGCTTGTATGTGGCATGCCCACGGCTGTCTTCAGCACCGGCAGGGTGCGCGGCGAGACGGTGGAATATATCGACACGCAATACCTCTTCAAAAACAAGCGTCTGTCGATCGCCGCGACCAGTGGTGTGATCGCGCAGCAGGGGCGGAGCTTTACGCACGGCTTTGAAATCCATCTGGAACAGGCCACGCTGCTGTACGAATCGGCGGTCCTGGCCGGCGAAGCCGTGACTTCGACTCCCCTGACGCTTCTAGCCAACGACGGACGCGTGCGGCGCCCCAAGTTGAAAGCGATCGATTCCTTCGCCGCGGAGCTGCGCGAAGCGGTGCGTGCCGTGCAGCTCAACGAACCTTCGGCGCTGCTCTCGGGCGCGCTGGCGCGTGATGCGTTGGCAATTTGCCAGGCTGAAACTACCTCGGCGCGGAGCGGCCGATTGGTCAAAGTGCCGGCAAAGTAAACGCCGCAGCGTTCGACGCTCCGCACCTTCGTGCGGAACGTATTCCCGGGCCTTTATCAGTCAAGGGCGCTAGCTTGCGCGCACCGCCGGCGCCCGTTCCATTTATGCCGCCGGTGCTGTCTGCGCGGGTTTTAGGGCGAGCCCTGCTACCTGTGGAAAGTTCGCGTTTTCCGGGCGTTTCAGGCGTAATCCGCGCAGGCGCGTTGCCGGGTACGTTGGCGCTTTTTGATGCGATGCGAATACCGCTCGCGCGAACTTTCAGGCTGTAACGATGATGCGCCGACGGAGCGCGAAAAGTTTTTTGACCGTCCCGGTATCGTGACCTATATTGCATTTGGCCGCGGGACCAAAGCGAGGACTCGCGCCGCTATAACCCGCAGCTTGGTTACTACCCGCGCCTGTGTCTACCCGCCTTCGAAGCTTTTCGTCTGCTCACTGTGCCGTGGCACGCAGCCTCGACCAGATCAACACAGCGGCCGACACTTCAGGATTTGAACATGCATCGTAGGGCCTCTGCCGCGCTCTTTGCACTGGCTTTGTGGCTGCTCTCTGGCCTGTCGCTCCCCGGAGCGGCGCAGGCCGAGATTTCGATTGTCACTCCGCCGGCCGCCGCTGACACCGCGTCGGCCGATCCAGTCCGTTTGATCGAACGTGGTCAATCGTTGGAGGGGGAGCGTCGCTGGGGCGAGGCCCTGACGTTCTACGAAGACGCGCTCCGCAAATTCCCTCATGACCCGGCCATCGAACGTCGCCTGAGCCTGGCGCGGGCGCATTACGAATTGAGCCGCCGCTATAGCGACCCCAGCTATAAGAAGGCGATCACCACCATGCCCGAGCGCGAGGCGCTCGACCTGTACAGCGAAGTGCTGCTGAAGATCCAGTCGCACTATGTCGAGACGCCGAATTGGAAGCAATTGATCGACGACAGCACCCAGGGCTATGACGTCGCCCTGACCGATCCGATCTTTGTCGAACACAATTTGCCACGTGTCCCCCAAGCGCAGATCGACCGCTTCCGCCGCGAATTGAATGACTACGTCGCCAGCTGGCAGATCACGTCGCGGCACCAGGCACGCGACGCCGTGGTCTACATTGCCCGCTTAGGACGCGAGCGGCTCGGGCTGAACAACACGGTAACGATTCTGGAATACACCTGCGGTGCTACCACCGGCTTGGATGCGTACTCGACCTTTCTGACAGCGGATCAGCTGAATGAGGTCTATTCGCAGATCGAAGGCAACTTTGTTGGATTGGGCGTCGAGCTCAAGGCCAGCGATCGCGCCTTACTGATTCTGAAAGTCATCACGGGCAGCCCCGCCGAAAAGGCAGGAATTCATGCCGGTGATCGTATCGTGACAGTGGATGGGCAATCGACCAGTACCCTCACCACCGACCAGGCGGCCAATCTGCTGCAAGGCAAAGAAGGCACCTTCGTGCTCGTCACCTTGCAAGCCCCGGATTCCACGACCCGACAACTGCGTGTTCGCCGCGAGCAAATCGAGGCGCCCAGCGTGGATGGCGGGCGGATCATTGACCCATCCACGGGAGTCGCCTACCTGCGGCTGCACCAGTTCCAGAAGACAACTGTCCGCGAGCTGGATGCCGAACTGTGGCGCCTGCACCGCTTGGGCATGAAGAGCTTGATCCTCGACCTGCGCAATAATCCCGGCGGCCTCTTGGCGGTCAGCGTCGAAGTCGTCGACAAGTTCATCGAAGGGGGCGTGATCGTCTCGACGCGAGGCCGCGGTCCGCAGGAAGACTACAAGTACACCGCGCATGCCGAAGGCACGTGGCGCATGCCGCTGGTTGTGATGATCGACGGCGATAGTGCCAGTGCCAGCGAAATCGTGGCCGGCGCCATACGCGATCACCACCGCGGAGTCATCGTCGGTACCACCAGCTACGGAAAATGGTCGGTGCAGGGAATCTTTCCGCTGAATCAGGCCAATGCCGGCTTACGATTGACGACGGCCAAGTTCTACTCGCCGCTGAATCACTCTTACAGCGGGATCGGCGTGAAACCGGATGTCGAGATTCAGCAAGCCGCGAAGCCGGTCGTCGACGCGCAAGGTCAGGTGACGTCCCTAGAAAACCCCAGTGACGCGCAGTTGGAAGCCGCCGTGCAATTGGCCCGCGACCAGGTGGCCAAACGGCAAGAGCAGGCGATCAATGGGGCACGCCAGTCGGCGGCGGCCGGAATTCGCTAGTCGCTATCTCAACTCGTGCTGCGTGGCCGCGAGCTACGCCATCATGAGCCGCCCGCCCGACGCCACGACGCTCTGTCCAGTCATATAGCTCGATTCGTCACTGAGCAAAAAGCGAATCAGCGCGGCCAATTCTTCCGGCTTGCCGATCCGCTGTAGCGGCGTGGCCGCAATCACTTCGGCCTTGCGCTCCGGCGGCAGGACGTCGGCCATCTCGGTTTCGACCAGGCCCGGCACCACGCAATTGACCCGCACATTATGCGGTGCGAAGGCCTCGGCGCAACAACGCGTCAGTGCCATGACACCGGCCTTCGAGGCGGAGTAGTGAATCTGCATCTGTCGCGGCAACAGTGCGGCGATCGACGACACCATGACAATCCGACCAAAGCCCTGGGCGATCATTGCGTCCTTCACGGCGAAGATCGCCAGGTAAGCGCCGGTGAGGTTGACGTCGATCATCTCGCGCCACAGTTCGTACGACAATTGAGTGTGATCCGCGATATTGCTGATCGCGCCGCAATGAGCCAAAAACGATATCGGCCCCAACTCGCTGGTGGTACGTTCAACTAACTGTCGCACCTCGTCAGGCCGTGCGGCATTGCAGGGGGCCGCCATGGCTTGTCGCCCAAGCTGGCGGATTGCGGCGACGGTCTCGTCCGCTTCTGCCCGGCGCGACGCGTAACTGATGGCCACGTGCGCTCCCTCTTGGGCCAGACGGAGGGCCGTGGCCCGGCCAATGCCCCGTGAGCCGCCAGTTACCAGGGCCACGTGGTCTTGAAACTCAGCGGACATGCGCAAAATTCCTTTTGTCGTGAGGGATTGCTGGTCAATCGCGCGGCGCGACGACTGCCACCCGCAGGTCACAAACGTTCGTGTGCGTTGGCCCTGTCTTGATCAAGGCGCCCAGTGCCGCAAAAAAATGATAGGCATCGTTACGGCGCAAGTAGTCGTGAATCGCGAGGCTTTGCTTGCGTGCCGCGTCCAGCACCGCCGAATCGAGCACCGCCCCGGCGGCGTCGGTGGGTCCATCCTCGCCGTCAGTGCCGCCAGAGAGCAGAGCGAAATGTTCAAGTCCTCCCTGCGCCAGATCCGCTGCCGCGGCCAGGACGAGTTGCTGATTGCGTCCCCCCAGGCCGCGTTCCGCAAGCGGTGCGAGCTTCACAACCGGTTCGCCCCCGCTGACCAGGCAACTGCGCGAAGTTGACTGCGAAAGTTGCCTGACGGCGTTTGCCAGTTTGCGCCCCATCTCGTCGGCGGTTCCTTCGTGAATCTCTGTTGGCAGAGCTGTGACATCGTATCCCAGACGCGCGGCGGCGGACGCCGCGGCGTCCACGGCCGTCTGGTTGTTGCCAATGATCTGGTTTGTCACCCGACATGACGGACGGCGTGACGCAGAGGATTGCGATTGCTGTAGAAATTCAAAGATGTCATTGCTGATTCCGGCCGCGCGCGCGTCAAACTGCTCAAGGACCTTGAGAGCATCGGCGGGCGTCGACGGATCTTCGACTGTGGGTCCCGAGGCGATGATGTCCAGCGGGTCCCCCAGTACGTCCGATATGACGAGCGTCGCCAGGTGGCCGGCACGACAGGCGCGACTCAGGCCCCCGCCTTTGATACGGCTGAGCTGCTTGCGGACCGTATTGAGCTCGCGGATGTTCGCCCCAGACGCGCTGAGGTGCCGGGTGACTGCCAGTTTGTCGGCGAGAGAGATTCCTTGCGCGGGGGCCGGCAGTAAGGCGCTCCCCCCACCCGAGATGAGTGCGATGCACAGGTCATCTGACGTGGCTTGAGCGACCATTCGCAAAATCGCTTCGGCGCCGGCCACCCCCTCGGCGGTCGGTTCATTCTGGCCGGGCAGCCGCGCAGCGTGGAGGTGGACTGCCGCCAGGGGTCGGACGCAGTCGGCGGGCACATTCAGCCATCCAGTGACCTGTTTTTCGGCAAGGAGGCGCGGCCCCAGGGCTTCCTCCAAGCCTTGGGCCATGCCGGCCCCGGCTTTGCCTGCGCCGACGACGAGGATGCGGCGCAGGCCTTGTAGGTCGTAGACCTCCTGTCCCACGCGCAATGACTGCCCCTCGACGTGCACGGCTTGTCGAACCAAGCGTGCCGAATCGACAGCATCGACCCCGGCTTGCCAGATTTGCAGGGCGTCGTCGCGCAACGGTTGCGAAGGACCGGACACGTGGCGATTTCCTGGCTGCGGACGGCGCTCATGCGGGAAGGAACGAGACAGGTGAGGTTAACGTTGTGAGCGCCTGTTGTCACGCACGGACCTGCGTTTGCCAGGCGGCGCCCTTGGGGGTTGCTCGCAGCCGTAAGATGCTCTGCGAGACGTAGAAGCTGTTCTTATCAACACAAGCGAGAATGGACATGGCAAAAATCAAGCGACGAGGATCCGCGATCTGGCATGGAGGGATCAAGGACGGCAAGGGCGCGATTACGACCGAAAGTGGCGCCCTGGCGGACTACCCTTACGGTTTTGCCAGCCGTTTCGAGGGGCAACGGGGCAGCAATCCCGAGGAGTTAATCGCCGCCGCACATGCCAGTTGCTTTACGATGGCACTGTCGTTGATTCTCGGCGAGGCCAAGTTGACCGTGGAAGAGCTACAAACGTCCGCGGAAGTGACACTCGAACAGGTGGAAGGGGGGTGGGCTATTACAGCGGTGCATCTCGTCTTACAGGCGAAAGTCCCCGGCGCTGACCAGGCCACCTTCGAAGAATTGGCGGGCCGCGCGAAAGCGAATTGCCCGGTTTCCAAGCTTTTAAAAGCCAACATTACGCTGGATGCGACGCTCCTCGCCTGACGCCCCGACGAATGCGTCCGCCCCAGCGGAAGAGAGTGCTCGATTGTCGAGTCGGCCGGGTCGGGTGGAACCGGCGGCAACGGCGGCGCAGGCAAGATTGCGAAAGCTAAAGAATTCTGCCTTCACCCAACGCTGGGTCGCTATGGCTACGGGCATAGCGTGCCCAAGCTTGGGGCAAGCACGGGCGCCGTTGCCCAACTCGGCTC
>CAMFLN010000221.1 GCA_945957305.1 uncultured Planctomycetaceae bacterium
CGCCCAATTCCAGCGCCGCATGGCGCTCGGTCGCACCGCCGCCGCCGACGATCAGGTTTTGGCCCCCTTCACCGCCATTGCCGGTGGGATTGGCGCCAAAGCTGCCGTAGATCACGTCATGCCCTGTGCCGCCCATGATGAGATTGTTACCGCCGGTGGCGCCGCGCCGTGCAGTCAGGCCGTTGCCGTAGATCGTATTGTCGCCATTGCCAGCAATGATAACGTTGCTGCCTTGCTTTCCTTCGGCGCCGTTGGATCCGCCGATGAGAATATCACCGGCGCTGCCGCCATAGAGAGTATTGTTCCCTCCGCCGCCGTCGAGTGTGCTTGGCACAGTCGTCAGCCCGCGGGAATCGAGCTGATCGTTGCCACCCGCCGCACTGCCGATAACGCGCCCGGTAATGCCGCTAAAGTCCTGCGTGTTGTCGACCGCGACGCCATTGATCATCGACTCGTGGACCCGAATGCTCGTCGGCGAGAGCTGGATAAATTCCACGCGATCGGCGCCGCTGGTGCCGCCCCAGGCCAGATCGATCAAGGCAGTGTTCTGCGCATTCGCGCGTAGTTGAAACGCGTCGACATGCACACCGGTCGTGACCACAGCGCTGGTGGCGCTCGAATTATCCGTGGCTGTCACGCTGATGGTGAAGTCGCCCGTCGGATCGTAGCCGTGCGTTACCTGCATGCCCGACAGGCCCGTCACGCTTTGTACGGGTGACCCGTCCCCCCAATTGATCGTGAAGACGAAGCCGGCGGCGAGTTGATCGGGCGTGCCGTATGCGGTCAACGTGTAGGTTTCTGTTTCGCCCCGCAGCGCTGACGAAGGACCGGCGATCGTGACCATCGACGTCACGTTGATCGAGGCGAGGCGCGGTGTGAGGTCGAGATCGACGCCGCCGTTGGCCGTGCCGCCATCGTCCTGCACTTGGAACGTGAAGCTAGTATAGGGTGTGCCGTAGGTGTGCGGCGCAGGGACGAAACTCAGTAACCCGCCAGTGATGTCTGCGCTGGAGATGAATTGCCCGACCGTGACGGCCACCCCGTTATCAAGTAGCGTGCCCGTCGCGGGAAGCGTGGAGATCTTCACGGCCAGGAGATTGTTCGGCGGACTGTCGTTGCTATCAGCAAAGCCGAAGTCGCTCGCGGCGAAAACGTACGGGAAGTCTTCGTAGGTATTCGCTGTGAAATTGGTTCCCGTCGGCGCATCGTTGACCGCTGTGACGTTGACGGTCAGGGTCTTTGGCGTGGGATCGAGATTCGCTCCGCCGTTGGCTGTGCCGCCGTCGTCCTGCACCTGGAAGGTGAAGCTGGCGTACGCCGCGCCGTTGGCGTTGGACGCCGGCGTGAACTTCAACAGCCCAGAGCTAATGTCGCTGACCGATACAAATTGGCCGGTGGTCACCGCAGCGCCGTTGTCGGTCAGTAGTCCGTTGGCCGGCAGAGTCGTAATCTTCACGGCCAGCAGATTGTTCGCCGGGCTGTCGCTCGAATCGCTGAACCCGAAGTTGCTCACGCCCAAGGTGTAAGGAACGTCTTCCCGCGTCGTGACGGCGCCCGATGTTCCCGTGGGGGCGTGATTGATGACGGCGTTCACGGTAAACGTCAGTTGCGAACTGGCCGGCCCCAACGCGCCTGTGGCATCGAACGCCTGCACTTGCCATTGAAACGCGTCGTTGTTCGCAAGCGGCGTCGTCGGGATGTAGGACGTGCCGTTGACGACCAGCTTGTTCGCCACGGTCACGTGCGTGGTGTTGTCGACAATGGTCAGGTAGTAGCCGCTGGCGCCAGCAACGGCCGACCATTGAAACGTCGGCGTGATCGTGGTCACGGTGCCGCTGGGGGCGATGGGCGTGGGGGTTTGACTGACACCCGCAAACATGGCTGCTATGACGTTCGCGCGCGGGCTGCCCAGGCCCGTGGCCAGGTCGTAGCCGGCGCCCGCCGTATAGCTGCTGTTGTTGCCGCCGATCACGTCATGGAATTTGTAGGAGTAAGTGCCGTTGGTGTATTGCGTGTACAGAGTCGACAGGGCCTGGCTGCCGGTCAGCGGCGTGCCTCCGCCATTGACGCGGCCTTGATCGGCAATGGCAAACAGTGCAGCCCAGCAGGGAGTTCCCGCGCTGGTTCCCGAAACGCCCACCCAGGGAGAACTGGGGAAGTCGTAAGAATCATAGACCCAAAGACTCGTGCCGTTCGAGCCGACAAAAGAGACGTCGGGCGCCATGCGCATCGAGTTGGTGTTTTGCGCGCCGTACGGCGTGATGCCCACCTGATACGAGGGGACCGAATTGATCGCGCTAAAGCCGCCATTGCTGCCGTTCCAGGCTGACTCGGTCGCATAGGTGCCCGAGGCGTTGATTGACAACGCGGTGCCGCCCACTGCGACGACGCGCGGATCAGCGGCGGGATATTGGACGGCGCCGCCCGTGTCCCCCGTTGCCGCTACGAAGACGACGCCCGACTTTCCGGCGGGCGTATTGAAATACGTGTTGTTCGATTCGCCGCTATACTCCGCGGCGCCCCAACTCATCGAAACGATCGTCGTGAAAGGGAGTGTAGATAGACTGCCTGTGCCCGCTTTGGCAGCGGTGTTGACCGCGGTGTAGAGGTTGTTCAAGCCGCTGTTCGCGGCCTCGACGACCAGAATGTTCGCACGGGGGGCCAAAGCATGGGCCCATTGAACGTCGAGCGCGGCCTCGATGCCCCAGTTGCCGGTGGCGTTGGCCGGGTAATTGGCGGCGCTGGTAGAACCGTTTTGATTGCGGACCGTTACCTGCGGGTCAGGCAATCCATAGCGCAGGTTGAACGCATGGAGGTCGGCAATCAGATTCGGCTGATGATAGGCCACGACGATGGCGATTGTCTGGCCTGTTCCGTCGCCGGTGATCGAGCTTCCCCCAGAGCCGGGGAAATAAATATTGTTGAAGCCGTAGGCCTGACTGATGTCTGACGGACCAAAGGGCGGAGATATCGTGGTGCCGGCGCTGGGTACGACTTGATTACTGCCCCCGAGCCACGAGACGCGCAGGTCGAGGCTTGCCTGCTGCGCGGACAAATCAGCGGCGAACAGAGGCGGGGCGACACTCCTTAAACTGCTGGCGCTGGCGGTCAGCAGGATGCGGTACTCCAGCCACTCGACACAAAGGCCCCGACGTGCCGAGAAAACCTGGCGGCCTGAACGACGGGCGGAAGCGCCGCTCGCAGGGCGCTCCCCTATCAAATTTCGAAAGGACTTGCGTCTGGGCATGGCGCGGGAAAATCCGGGCTGGCAGTAACCATGTTGCATCTCGCAGTCGGACTTCCGGCGCGACAAAGCGGCGCGCATGCCGGCCGACACGGAAAGTGCGGCACAAGCCTCTGCTGCTGCGAACGCATACCCAGCCTGACGCGAACCGGCTGCGCGGCACAAAACAGAGCGAAACCACACCCCCCAGGTAGAACAAATCTACTCGCAACGGTTAAGCCGTGGCAAGTATTTTGACGAACCATTCGCGGCGTGGAAAAGCGATCGGAACTGGTGTGGTCGAAAGTGGAGAGGGCCGGCGGCTCGGATTGCCGCGTCGTGACCTGAATTCGCCAGCCGGAAATCAGCTGTAACCTGTGGCATGTCGGCTTGAGGTCGGTCCTTGTTGCAGCCCTATTTCTTGCCCCTTTGCTCGCTTTGC
Organism: uncultured Planctomycetaceae bacterium; assembly: GCA_945957305.1. Taxonomy (GTDB): domain Bacteria; phylum Planctomycetota; class Planctomycetia; order Pirellulales; family JACPPG01; genus JACPPG01. The sequence goes on from CAMFLN010000221.1 coordinate 3,666, forward strand.
ACCTGCCGGGCCTTCTCCAAGTTGGCCTTGGCTTCGGCGTAGCTGGGGGTGCCGCGAACCGCCTCTTCGAACCAAAGAATAGCCTCGTCGGTTTTGCCTAGGTTCATCAGCACGACGCCCAGGTTGTTCCGCGCACGGTCGTGGTCGTCGCGCAATTCGATGGCGGTTGTAAAATGTTCGGCCGCTGCGGCAAAGTCGCCTTTACTCGCCAGCGCCTCGCCGCGCGCGCAATGCGCTTCAGCCAACAAGTCAGGTCCGAGTTGGTCGCGCAGCCCCGAGGCCGCCGTCGGGTCGAGTTCCAACGCCCGCGCGGCGTGCGCGATCGCTTCCACCGATCGATCGGCCGCGGCCAGGGCCAGGGCCAGATTTACATGCGCGTCGAGGTAATTGGGATCGAGCCGTGTCGCCTCATTCAAATTCGCAAAAACCTCGTCGAGCAGCTCTGGTTGGAACCCTCGGCTGTACCCGGTTTGCATCAGGCAGTTGCCCAGGTAAGTGCGCAGGCGTGCCTCGTTGGGAGCGGTGCCCCACGCGTCGTGCGCAAGTTCGATTCCCTTACGCAGATGTTCGATCGTCTCTTCCAGTTGCCCTTCCTTGAAGCCTTGACGATTGCCCAGCTGCAGCAGGTACGTTCCCATGTTGATCTGAGCGATGGCATCATTTTCATCGACGCTCAAGACGTGACGAGTCAGCACTATCGCCTCTTCGTAATTTCCCCGCATGCTTAAATAAACCGCCAGGTTGGAATAAGCAATCGTGCAGTCTGGATTCTTGGCGATCGTATCGCGATAGAGCGATTCCAAGTCGTGGTAGATCATCGTCTGGCGATAGGTGATGCTGCCCAATCCCACCAAGAGCAGCCCGGCAACGAAGTAGGCCGCGCCCCTGGCGCCGCGGCCCAAACGTGAGACGGCCAATGTTGCGGCTGCCGCCGCGAGCGCCAGGAGCGCCAGGCTGGCATGATATTGAAAATGATCAGAGACGTACGCGTACGTCATGTAGTAACTATTGAAGAAGCCAAACGTCGGCGCCAGCACGCCGGCGAAGATCAACACGGCCGCGAATGGACCACGTCCCAGGCGCCCGCGCGCCAACCACAAAGCCAATAGCAACGCGAGCGCGGCAATGGTCCACAAATTTTGCTGCCAGGCCTGCGCATCTAATTTCCAATGGGGGTAAAAGAATGCGAGTGGGTGCGGCCAGAGCAGCTTGCCGGCATAGAACCACAACGATTGGCCGAAGAGTTGAAATCGTTCGCCCGCAGGCAACGGCCAAACCTTGCCCGGCGTGCCCAGATGGTCCGCTTCCCTTTGCAGCGTGACCACACTCATCGCCACGGAGAGGGCAAACAATGGCAATAACCTGGCAAAGTCGGCGCGGCTGATTCGGCCTTGCTTCCACCAATAAATCACGAGCAGCACGCCCGGCATCGTGGCCACGACGCTCTTGGCCGCCAAAGCCAGCGCAAAAAACACAAGCGCCAGCGCGTACCACAGCCAACGAGCCTGGCCGGGCAGCGAGTCAGCGCGCTCTTCGCTTCGCGGCGGTGCGAAGCGCAAATAGCAGAGCATCGACAACAAGGCCAGCGACAGGCTCAGCAGGTTCTTGCGTTCGGTAATCCACGCGACCGACTCGACCTCGACCGGGTGCAGGGCAAACAGCGCCGCGGCAAACCAGGCACCGGGCACCTGCAGCCGGCGCAACAGCTGCCAGGCGAATAGCACGGCCGCGCTGTGCAGCAGGAGATTGGTCAAGTGATAGCCGCGCGGCGACAGTTCCCACAGCCGGTACTCGAGCCAATAGCTGGAGTACGTCAGCGGCTGATACTGCTCAGTCCCATGCGGCGCCAACCATATCTGGCGCAGCCCCGCGGGCGAGGTGATCGTTTGATTGTTGACCAGATTTTCATGGTCGTCCCAAATGAAGCCGGCATTTAAGACGGGGAAATAGGCCGCGAAGGTGATCGCCAAAAGCGCAGCAGCGGCCAACACGCTGCGCCAGAGACCAATCGCACCTTCGCGGTCAACCGGTGACACGTCGCTGGCAACGTCCTGGTCGTCCAAGAGTTTATTCCTTGTGCCGGAGTGCAGCCGTTGTTCCTGCGGACCCAGGTGCAAAGCGCAGCTTCGCGCAGGCCCGATGGATCGAGGTTCCAGGATAGGCATACCGGCAGTAGCCGGCCAGCAGATTTTGGCAGTCCGGAAACGCGTTGACCGCTTACGTCGCTTTTCGCGAAATGCGAGTGTCGCAAATCCTGTTTCAGGGCGATTTCATCGCGGCGAGCAAGTCGCCCGAGCCGCTCCCCCAGGCCGAAATGCAGCTCATCGCCTTTAAGATCGAGACGTCAATCGAGTGGACGCGCTCGGCTGTAAGGATGAAGATCGATCCGGCAATCGGTGTCGGCGCGGAGGGGACAAAGACCGTGATCCGCCCGTCGGGATGCCTCTCGACGATGAACGCGGGAACTAGCGCCTCTTCGATCTCGGCCAGGCAGGGAGCAAAGGACTCTGACTGGCTGGGATGGGCCAGCTGCTGTG
>CAMFLN010000222.1 GCA_945957305.1 uncultured Planctomycetaceae bacterium
ATCTACACTTATGCGATCGTCGGCAGCGTCAGATGTGTATAAGAGACAGGACGAATGTTGACCGTAATGTCGGGACATTCTTCCTCGAGCTGCGTCGTGTAGCGCGGGTCGCTGACCAGGATCGTCTCCTTCGGGCCGACGAGCAAGTAGCTGTCGTCGCCGGTAAATCCTGTCAGATATGTAACGTTCGTGAAGTTGGTGACCAGGATCGTGTCCGCGCCCGCGGCGCGAATGAGCTTGCGAAGTTGACTGCGACGATTTTCGAAGCGGCTCATGTTGTCTCTAAGGCGCAAAGGCTGGTGCCGGCCTCGGGCAATCGAGCCGGATCAGCAGCAGGAGGATGCTATGTGCTATCAGTTGGCCGGCTTCTTGACAACCTCAAAAGCCCGGCAAATCAGCCCCGAATTTGCAGAGAATTGCCGAGCTAAAAGCCCGTGACGAGCGTTTGCTCGCATGCCAGGTCCTGGCTCGTTACGATGGAATCTTATGGAACCGAACCAGCTGACATTGATCGCTGAAGAACTGCTCCGCGGAGAGCTTTCGGTCGCGGAATTCGTGCACCGCATGGCCCAGGGCTCAATCGCCGACCTCGGTGATGCGCAGCTGGATCTCGACCGGCAACGCCGCTGCGGGTTTCCCGAGGTGGTCTTCGGTCAGGGGAAGTCGCTCGCATCGCTCGAACGTATCTTTGCACGATTGCGCAGCGAAGGGATCGACGTCCTGGCCACGCGCGTGGCCGCCGAATTCGCGCCGCGGTTGGAACACGTCTTTCCTGATGGGCGCTATAACCCGATCGGACGCACGTTTCGCATTCCGCTCGACGTTTCGGGCGTTCAGGCCGGCGAGGCCGCGGTTCAGCCGCGCGGACGAATCGCGATCGTTACCGCAGGCACGAGCGATTTGCCCGTTGCCGAAGAAGCGCGCGAGACAGCACTCTGGATGGGGGCCGAGGTCAGCTTCGTACAGGACGTCGGCGTCGCTGGTCCGCATCGTTTGCCGGCGCGGCTCCCGCAGATTCTGGGTTCAGACGCCGTGGTGGTTATTGCCGGTATGGAAGGGGCGCTGCCGAGCGTCGTGGGCGGGCACGTCGATTGCCCGGTGATCGGGGTTCCTACCAGCGTGGGTTACGGAGCGAGTCTTGGCGGAATCGCTGCCCTCTTGAGCATGCTGAACACCTGCGCTTCGAACGTCACGGTGGTGAATATCGACGCCGGCTTTAAGGGCGCCTACGTGGCGGGCTTGATCGCGCGGAATGCCGCCCGAGCGCGTCAGAGGTAATTTATTGTGGAACCCGAGATGCCGCGACTTCCTCGACGAACCGTCGACGCCAATAAAGGCGCTTTCGGCCGTGTGTTGTTGATCGGCGGTTCGCGGGGGATGGCTGGGGCCGCCGGGCTGGCAGGCTTGGCAACGCTGCGCAGCGGCGCCGGCCTGGTGCGGCTGGCCGTGGCCGATTGCTGCCTCGACACGGTCGCCGGATTCGAGCCCTCGTTCATGACCGCGCCGCTCCCCAATGACGATGCGGGGCGCATTGCCGGCTCAGCGCGCTGGCAGCTCGCTGAGCTGACGAAATCCGCGTCGGCTACGGTGGTCGCCTGCGGGCCTGGATTATCGCGGTCACCCGACCTCGATGCGCTGGTGGCGTGGCTTTATACGACGCTCGCACAGCCCGCTGTGTTCGATGCCGATGCACTCAACGCATTGGCGGCTCAGCCCGATGTTTTGCGGCATGCGGCAGGGCCGCGCATTCTGACCCCGCATCCTGGCGAGTTTGCGCGGCTGGTTGGCGCGTCGCGGATCGATTCGCGCGAAATTCAAGAGCGCGAGGCGGTCGAGCTAGCTGCAAAGATCGGCGCCGTCATCGTGCTCAAGGGGCATCGGACGCTGGTCACCGATGGTCAAAGAAGCGCGCATAACACGACGGGCAATCCGGGCATGGCCACCGGCGGCAGCGGTGACGTGCTGACTGGGATTACCGCGGCGCTGCTTGGTCAGGGGCTACCGCCCTTCGACGCCGCGCGATTGGCAGTCTACGTGCATGGTTTGGCCGGTGACCTGGCCGCTGCGGAGCTGGGGCAAGTCTCCCTCATCGCCAGCGACCTGATTGGTTTCCTGCCGGCAGCATTTCAAAAGGTCACAACCTCGCCGGGCACGTGTTGAGCTTTCTCGGTCCGATTTCGATTCGTCGGGGGTTAGCCGGGGGGGTGGGCAAAGTTGACACCTTGCTCCAGTAGACCGATAGTGAATGCAGGCACACGAGTTGGTGAATTGCAATCATGCAGAATACCACGACGATGTTGAGCGCGGCCGACGATGGGCGGCGAATGTCGCTTGCCGAATTCGATGCGGCAGTTTCACGTGACGGCACTGTCTTCGAGCTCGGGCGGGGTAGCATCGTGATGATCAACGTGCCGGGTCGGAGACATTTCGCACAAGTGAATGCCATCCGCCGCCAGTTGGCAGCATACGACGTCGCCAATCCCGGGGTGATATACGGTATTGCGAGTGGCAGTGACTGCAAGATTCTCGTGGAGTCACTCGAATCCGAACGACACCCTGATGTGGCCGTTTACAAGACTCCTCCACCCGACGGAACGAACTACTGGTCGCACTGGATTCCGGAAATCGTGATCGAGGTCGTCTCGCCACGGGCCGAAGAACGTGACTACATCGAAAAGCGTGAGGAGTATTTGCAATTCGGCGTTCAGGAGTATTGGATCTTTGACGGTGATCGCCGCGAACTCATGGCCCTATCGCGAATGGGTGACCAGTGGGTCGAGTGCTGCATTCGACCCCCAGAATTGCATCCGTCCTTTTCCCTGCCAGGCTTTCACGTCGATTGCGCAGCGGTGTTTGCGGCTGCTGATGCCCTGCGAGACTGAGGCCGCCGGATGTGAGCGTACTCCCCAAGGCGCGCGCGATTGATCGAACCATGTGGCCAAAATCTCGCGAAAAGGACTCCTTGCAGGAATTCGTTCGCCTGGTGGTCAACAGCGGCTTGGTGCAGGCCGACGTATTGAACGAGGTATCTGCGGCCGTGCACTCCGCAGTTGAACCGTCGAATGCTGCGCGTTGGGATCGGTTGGGCCTCCTCGCAGATGCGCTCGTGGCCCGCGGCGCACTGACAAACTGGCAGTGCAACAAACTCCGCGAGGGGCGCTGGAGAGGCTTTTTTCTCGGTCCGTCCAAGCTGCTAGAGTACGCCGGCGTGACGGATTCCGAGGGGATCTATCTGGCCGAGGAAATATATCTGCATCGGCGCGTGCATTTGTACGTTTCGCCATGTGGGAAGCACGCGTCGCCGTGTCCTGATCGGCACATCGCAGATGGCGTGCAGTTCAGAGTCGTAGAAGTCGATTGATCCACAGGGACCGGCAAGCGCAATCCGACTTACAGCGCCGCGATCAATTCCAGGCAAATCTCGCGCACGCGCCCCGGGTTGACGTTGGGGTTCGCCTTCTTGGCTTGCCCGACGAAAGCGCCGGCCGCCTGCATCTTGCCTGCCTTTACGTCGGCGACCAATTTGGGATTGGCTTCGACGAGCTTGCGGCACAAATCATAAAGCGCGGATTCGTCGACTTTCTCGATGCCGAGCTCTTTCATCGCGACATCAAGGGAAACGCCGGAACTGACCATCACCGCGAGCACTTCGCGGCCGCGCGTGGTGTCCAACTCGCCGGCTTTGATCTTCTTCAGTAAGTCGGCGAGTGACCAGGCACTGACCGGGAATGATTCGATGTCGAGATTCTGCTCCTTGAGCAAGCGCAGCACGTCTTGCTGCACCCAGTTGCTGGCGATCTTACCGTCGCCGCACGTATCGGCCAGGTCGACATAATAGGTCACCAACTGCCGTCCTTGATTGACGAGCACATCGCTGTCATAAGGCGTGATACCGTACGTTGCTTCGAGGCGCTTGCGCATCTGCGCCGGCAACTCGCCCAATTCGGCGCGAACCCGTTCGACCTCTTCTGCCGTTACGGTGACCGGAACCAAGTCAGGATCAGGGAAATAGCGGTAGTCGCTCGATTCTTCTTTGTGCCGCTGGCCATGCGTGACGTTGGCTGTATCGTCCCATCCGCGGGTTTGTTTCGGCACGTCCCCCAGTCGTTTGCCCGTTTCCTGCCACACTTCGTACTGCCGCTGCGCTTCGTAGGTCAATGCCCGTTCGACGGCGCGGAAGCTGTTCATGTTTTTGATTTCGACGATCGGCGTAGCAAACTTCTCACCGTTCTCGCCCGCCAAGTGCAGGTTCACGTTGGCGTCGACGCGCAGGCTGCCTTCCTGCATGTTGCAGTCCGAAACGCCAAGATACGTCAGCAGCAGCTTCAACTCTTCGAGGTATGCCTTGGCCTCGGCCGGCGAACGCATGTCCGGCTCTGAGACAATCTCCAAGAGCGGCGTACCGGCGCGATTCAAGTCGATGCGGCTGTCGGCTTCGCCCGCCTTTTCATCGTGCATGCTCTTGCCCGCGTCCTCTTCCAAGTGCACGCGGATGATGCCGACACGCTTGGTTTCGAACCGCCCTTTGGCGTCGCTGATCTCGACGAAGCCGCCGGAACTGAAGGGAAGATCAAACTGACTGATCTGATAGCCCTTCGGCAAGTCGGGATAGTAGTACTGCTTGCGGTCCCATTTAGTAAACGTGGCGATCTGGCAATCGAGCGAGGTCGCGGTCCGCACCGCCAGTTCGAAGGCTTTGCGGTTCATTACCGGCAGCGTGCCGGGCATACCCGTGCAGATTGGGCACGTTTGCGTATTGGGGGGCGCGCCGAATCGCGTGCTGCAACCGCAGAACAGTTTGCTCTGCGTGGCCAGCTGCACGTGGACTTCGAGGCCGATGACGATCGTGTAGGGTGCTTCGCTCACGACAGGCTGGGCCTCCGCGTGTGCCAGTCGGTCGCCTTCTGAAACATGTGGGCCGCTCGCAGTAAGCGATCTTCTTCAAACGGTGGAGCTTGCAGCTGCAGGCCGATCGGCAATCCTCCGCGGCTGAACCCGCACGGAAAGACAATGCCGCCGATCCCCGCCAGGTTGGCGCTGACGGTGTAGAGGTCGATCAAGTACATCGCCAGCGGGTCATCGACTTTCTCGCCGATTTTGTAACCTGGCGCCGTCGTGGCGGGCCCGGCGATCAAGTCGACGTCCTCGAAAACGTGATCAAAATCCTGACGGATCAACCGGCGAACCTTGAGTGCTTTCAAATAATAGGCGTCGTAATATCCGGCCGACAAGGCGTACGTGCCGAGCATAATGCGGCGTTTGACCTCAGCGCCAAAACCCTCGGACCGGCTCGCCCGATACATGCGGACAAGCGCCGTATCCAGCTCCGCGGCGCCGCGCTTGTCGCCCGCCGCATCGAGGCGGCGACGTTGCTCGGCCAGCTCGTCGAGCATGACCTTTTCATTGGTCCGATGCCCGTAGTGTGCGCCGTCGTACCGAGCGAGATTACTGCTGGCCTCGCACGGCGCGATGATGTAATAGGTCGCGATCGCATACTTGCTGTGCGGTAGCGAGATTTCCTTGACCTTGGCGCCGAATGACTCGTAGAGCCGCACCGCCTCGCGCACGGCTGCTTCGACTTCGCCGTTGAGTCCTGCTGCGAAATGTTCGCGCACCAGCCCGATGGTCAGACCGTCAAGCGGTTGGTCGATCCATTCGCTGTACGGGGGAACCGGCGCGTGTACCGAGGTCGCATCGAGCGGGTCATGCCCCGCGATCGTCTGCAGCAGCAACGCAGCGTCTTCGGCCGAATGGGCCATGGGTCCGATCTGGTCGAGACTGCTAGCGAATGCGACCAGGCCATACCGGCTGACGTGCCCATAGGTCGGCTTCATCCCCGTGATGCCGCACAGGCCTGCCGGCTGTCGGATCGATCCGCCCGTATCGGTGCCGATCGCCAGGGGAGCCATGCTGGCGGCGACGCAGGCGGCCGAACCGCCGCTTGAACCGCCGGGGATGCAAGACAAATCCCACGGATTATGCGTCGGATGGAAGGCCGAGTTTTCGGTCGAGCTCCCCATGGCGAACTCGTCCAGATTCGTGCGACCGATGAGCACCGCGTCGGCCGACTTCAGCTTGCCGATGACCGTGGCGTCATACGGCGCCGCAAAATTTTCGAGCATGCGTGAGCCGCAGGTAACGACCTCACCTTGGCTGCACAAAATGTCCTTGACCGCCACCGGAATGCCCGCCAACGGG
>CAMFLN010000223.1 GCA_945957305.1 uncultured Planctomycetaceae bacterium
GTGCAGACGAGCGCCTTGCCATCGTTCGAGACGCTGAGCGAGGCGTACGAATGGTCGGCCAAAAACGGCGTAACTCGGCCGTCGGCCACGGTGACGCGAAAGATCCTGGCGCCCCCCTTTTGATCCGCGACAAAGAACAAACTCGCGCCGTCGGCGGACCAAATAAATTGATCGACCGATCCGTCGAAGCCCTGCGTCAAGACGCGCGGGGCGCCGCCATCGGTCGCGACGACCAATTCCCATTGGTCCGCTTCGTAACCGGGCTGCTTTTGAGCGCGGTACGCCAAACGTTTGCCATCCGGCGAGTAGCGTGGGCAACTATCGGCGGCGGGATTCTTCTCGGTGAGATTTTCGGCCTTGCCCCCGGCGACCGGCACGCGCCAGATGTCGTGGTTCGTGTTCCATGCTTCGTCGCGCGAAGGGGGTGGAGCCGTGTAGACCAAGAAACGATTGTCCGGGCTGAACGTGAAATCGTCGCCGACCGAAAACGTCGTTGAAGTCGGATAGCCGTCGCGGTCCCCGGGCGTGACGTCGCGCGGTTCGCCGCCCGTGGCCGGCATCACGAACAAGTGCTGCCGCTTCCCTTCGACCCACGAGTCCCAATGGCGGTAGAACAAGCGATCAAACACACGTGCCTTCACCGGGTTTTTGGCAATCTCCTCGGCGCGCTTTTTGTTGGCAGCATTGCTCTCGGCGTACGGCTTCTCCGAGAACTCGGGGTACACCGCGGACACAAAGGCAACTAGCTTGCCATCCGGGGACCACACGCCGGTTGCGGCCTCGGTCGCGATCGAAGTCAATTGCCGCGCTTCACCCCCCGCGAGGTCGATGACCCATAACTGATTGTCGCCTGAGCGGTTGGACTCGAACAAGATCTGGCGGCTGTCAGGGCTGAACCGCGGATGGCGATCTTTTTTCGTCGTCGTAGTCAATTGCCGCGGCGCGCCACCGGCGGTCGGCGCCAGCCAGAGCGTGGAGGAACTGCTATTGGCCGCCAGGTCGACCGAGCCCAGGACGTACACGATCCACTTGCCGTCAGGACTGACCTGGGGATCCGAAACACGTTTGAATTGAAACAGGTCCTGGACCGCGAGGGGGCGGGTTTTGGCTGCGGCGGTGACGGAAGTAGCCAGGCCCGCGGAAGCGGCAGCCAGGGCGAGAACGCGAAGAGCCGGATTGCTCATGACGATATGTTCCTGCATGGTTCGTCGAGTGGTCAGTCATGGCGGCGTGCACGGCTGGTCGGTTGCCAAAAACAGCGGCGTGGCAAACAGAACCGCGCGAGTACGCCCTGTACGTTATACGCGTCACGCAGAACGAATCCAGTCCGGGCGAGCTGGACGTTCTGAATGAGGAACACCGTGGCGGATAATGCTTGCGATGGCCTTGCAAGCCGTGCATGATCTAGACACTCCATCGCTGTCCCCGCAACGAGTGGGTCAGCCCCGCCTTTTTCCACTCCTGTGAGTTAACTGCATGGCACTGCGAGACGCTTTCATTCCTGCATTTTTTGCGGCCATATGGGGGCTCGTCAGCTTGGACGCGGCCGTGGCCGGCGAACCAATTGCCAATCCCGCTGCGGACGGACTTCCGCCGCGCTCGGTGCGGGTCGCGCGCCCGGAACGACCTATTCCTGAGTGGATCGAAACGCACAAACGCGTGGGACACCTGCCGGGCGATTTGCGGATGGGGGAAGAGTTCGTCAAGTCAGGCTACAACGTTGTGACAGTCAACGTCCTGGGGCGATGGGACATCGTGGGGCCCTCGGCCGATCTCTATCCGGCCGAACGCGTCAAGGAAGCGGAAACTTACCTGCGGACGCATGTGGAACGCTGCCACAAAGCCGGCGCCAAGGCGGTCTTTTATATGGGACCGGTACAAGTCGCGGCAGGCAACGACATCTTCGCCAAGGCACATCCCGATTGGCTGCGCACCAAGGCCGATGGACAGCCAGACGCCGTGCCAAACTTCGCCAATATTCGCAGCAGCTACGCCGACTGGCTGCTGAAGCAAATGGAATATGTGACGCGCGAGTTCAAGGTCGACGGTTACTGGTTCGACGGATATGCCCCCGTGCACCTGCACACCTATGACGAGGCCACGAAGAAGGCTTTCCGCGAGTTCTCAGGTGGGCGCGAGATCCCCACGAAATTCGATCCGGTGCATGATCCAGTCGCGCGGCAATACCTGGCCTGGCACGAAGCGTACTTCGTCGATTTTGCCGATCGGCTACGAGAGACGATTCGCACGGTCAATCCTGAGTCGATCATCTATGTCAATCACTCGGCCAATCGCACCTGGTATTACCCCGATATGTACATGGGGGAATACCCGATCGATTACGCGAGCGCGGTTGATATCTCGTCGGTCGAGCTTTATTGGGATGTGCCGGGGGATCCGCTGTATCAGCAGTTTGTCTACGCTTTCATGCAAGGAATCACGCACGAGCGAGGCGCGGCCTGTTGGATCCAACCGTCGGCCCACGGCATCTCGGGCATTTCGTCGCGGATCGAGATCCAATTACGCGGGCTCGAGGGGACTCCCTGGGGCGTCTATCCCGAGTTTGTTGAATCGACCGGGCGCGAAGAGTACTACAAGTTGCACCTGGAGAACATGAAAGCGCGTGACGAGTGGTTCGCCAAATCGCGGGCGATACCCTACATCGGTATCGTGGCTTCGGAGCAGACACGCACCTTGTACGCGCAAGGCGCGCTGCCAGCTTATTTCTCGCACACGCTGGGAGCTTTTCGTTCATACATGGAAAAGCACTGGCCCGTCCGGGTCTTGACAGAACATGATCTGGAGGACGTCGACCTGCAGGGTATTCGCGTGCTGGTGTTACCGAACGTTGCCTGCATGTCACCCCGCGCCGCGGAAGTCGTGCGGCGCTTTGTCGCCGCGGGGGGCGGGCTGATCGCGACTTTCGAAACCTCGCTGTATGACGAGAACTATCAGAAGCGCGCCGATTTTGCGCTGGGGGACTTGTTCCGCGCGCAATACCTGGCGACCGATACGGTGAGCCAGCGGACAGAGAATCTTTATCTGACACTTAGCGGCGACCATGCCATCACCGACGATCCGCTGATCAAGTCAAAACAGAACACCGCCTGGCTGAATCCGGGAAACCCGCCCCCGAGTGGTTCACTGGCGCTGATCGCCAGTGCCGCGGCGACCAAGCCGCTCGACGGTGGCCAGGTGCTGGCGCAATACCGCGTGAATTTGCCGGCCGAGCGCGCCAAGGAACAGTTTCCCGCGGTGATTGCCTCGGAGTTTGGCCAAGGACGCGTGGTCTACTTCCCGGCATCGATCGACAAAGGCATGTTCTTTTATCCTGACGGCTACATGCGGCAATTGCTCGATCGCGCGGCCCGTTGGGTGGCCCGGGACGACCGTCTGCCGGTTCAGGTCGATGGTCCGCTGATCCTGACTGCGACCTATCGGCGTCAGGCTGACAAGAAGCGGACCATCGTGCATTTGCTGAATCAAGCGAGCAGTTGGGGCATGCATTCGATTTATCAAAAGCTGGCCCCTCTGCCCGAGGAATTGAACAAGCAATGGGGATTTCCGAATCAATCCGAGCTGCGCGGGACGTGGCCGGTGCGCGAGGAGGTCATTCCGCTCTCGGGCATTCGGGTGCGCTGCAACGTGCCCGGCGTCACGCGAGCCACGCTTGAACCCGGCTCGATCGATCTCCCCTTGAATAAAATAGATGACGGTCTAGAGGTGATCGTCAACGACTTGGGGATGCATGCGATGGTGGTGTTCGAATGACAGGCCGCACGCACAAACTGTTCTTGGCATGCACCCTCGTAGCCGGGTGCGTTGGCCTGCCGAGACTAGCGCGCGCGGAAGACCATCAGCACGCCAAGATTGAATCCATTGACCAGTTATGGTCTGGCTATGACCCGCGCTCGCTGCCGCTCGAGATCGAAACGATTAAGTCGTGGGACGAAGAAGACGTTCATCTCGAAACGATCTACTTCACAGGCGAAATCTTTGAGGGAGAAAAGACTCGCATTTTCGGCTACCTGGGACGCCCACGGCAGGCGCCGGGACGCGTTCCTGCAATCTTGCACATCCACGGCGGCGGGCAGACGGCGAACCTCGACTGGCCACGCTTTTGGGCACGTCGCGGCTACGCGTGCCTGAGCTTCGACTTTTGCGGCGATACGAATTTGCCCAACTTAGGCCCACAATATCGGCGCGAGCGTTTCACGCTCTGGGGTCAAGTGCCGGCCAATATGATGGCGCCCGGCGGCGGCAATCGGACAATGACCCCGACGCCTTACAAGAACCCCTGGTATCACTGGACCATGGCCGCACGCCGGGGCCTGACGTTGCTCGAAGCGCAAGAGCACGTCGACGCCCAGCGGCTGGGAATCTTCGGCATTTCGATGGGTGGAACGCTGACCTGGATGGTCGCCGGCGTTGATCCGCGCGTGAAAGCCGCGGTGCCGATTTACGGCAATGGCTGGGAGTCGTACGACACTTATCCGCCGCAAACCACCGCTGATGTGAACGAGGACACGCGGCTCTGGCGATTGCTGATCGCGCCTGAAGCGCACGCGCCGCGAATCCACATTCCCGTGTTGTTCATGAGCGCGACCAACGACTTTCATGGCAAGATGGACCTCGGCTACCGCTCGCTTGATCTGCTCTCTTCGGCGGTGCATCGCCAGGTGTTTACGCCGAATTTCGATCACCATATCGAGCCGGCCGAGGCCCGTTCGCTGCCCCTTTGGATGGATGTCCATCTGCGCGGGCAACCCGCCACGTGGCCTGCCGCGCCACGCGTCGAACTGACCTCGGCCGACGATGCGGGCGTGCCGACGGTGAGAGTCTCGCAGCCTGACACTTCTCACTCGGACGACGCTGCCATCGAGCGAGCGGACGTCTATTACGCGTTGTCGAACGATTGGCCGATGACGCGATTTTGGCGCACGGTCGAGACGAAGCGTGCCGACGATGGTTCATTCGTCGGCGCGACGCCTTATGTCGACGCTGCTGACACTTTAATCGTGTTCGCCAACGTCACTTACCCATCGGGCATCCGGCAAAGCTCGGAGTTGGTGAAACGCCCCGCCGCGGAAGTCGCGGGCGCTCGACCGACGCTCGCGCGGCAAACGCTTGTCGACAGCATGGAGACGGCCACCGATTGGACTTGGGTGCCGGCTTATACCGATCCGAACCAGGGAGAGACCCATTTTTTTGAGTCGTGGGAAGGAAGCGATGGCGAGCACGGCTTTACGCTCGATCGCCAGATGTTCCCACACCAGCGGCCGATGAATTTCTACTTCGGCACTCGAAAGATCGGCGATCCGCAATTCCGCGGCACTGGGAAGACAGCGCTGGCGATTGATTGTCTGGCCGAGGCACTCCCCGAAAAGCTGACCATTCGCCTGCGACACCGGCTCCCCGGCGGGCATAGCCAGGAGTTCACAGCCGATGTCTTACCAGCGGACGAAGCGTCGCAGGCGAGTGCCGGACCAACCAACAGTGCGACATGGCGCACGCTACGGCTGCACCACGAGCAGTTCAAGAATGCCCAAGAGCAAGTTTTGCCCGACTGGGAGCACGTCGAGTATTTCATTCTCAACGGCACAAACGCTGCGGATCATCCGCCCGTCTTCAAGCGCTTGCGGTGGGAATGATCAGCGTCGCATCGAGATCTAACGCCGCGTCAGTCCCAGTACGCTGAGAAAAAAACTGCACAGAATCGTCTGGCAGCCGAGCACCAGAAAGAGAACCGAAGGGATCACAATGCGGAACTCTTTTTGAAAATCGAGATCACCGAACGAGTGCGCCCCCCACTGGCCGACCGCATAGACGGAACCGAGCAGGCCGATCAGTACCAGCAGAGCGCCGATTGCCAGCCCTCTTTCCAGGGTGAAGACCCGAAACAGCCGGTTGATCGACGCATCGGCTGGCCGCAGACCGGCGGTAATGGCGAAGACTTTGGTGAATGCTGAAAAGGCCACGGCCTGAAAGCCGATAAACACCGCTGCCGCCGCGTACAGCATGGTATGCACGTCCAGAGTAACCCCCGGCGCCATCGCGCGTGGCCCCGGCAGCAGCCAGAGCCCCAGCGAAAATCCCACCAGCATCAGCAGCAGGCCGGGGTACAAAAAGAGCCAGCGCGGGCTGTACATGAGCAGGAATCGCAGGTTGCGCCAACCGTCGCGCCAACTGCGCATATG
>CAMFLN010000224.1 GCA_945957305.1 uncultured Planctomycetaceae bacterium
AGCGGTCTTGGCCCATTCTCGCCCTTTTGCTACAAGGTGCGGCTTGAATTGACCGGCCGGGCCAGGGCAGTTCTGTTCCACCCGGCGGTCGCGCTATCATTCTTCGCATCCACATCCTCAGATCGGGTCAGGGTTCACGGATGAACAACTTCGCCAGGGCACTGCGCCTGACGCTGCGACATCGCTTTACCTTTGCGGCGTCGGTCCTGTGTGCCATCGGCGTGGCGGTTATGTGGGGCGGCAGCATCAGCGCCATCTATCCCTTCATCGCCGTGGCACTCGAAGGTAAATCGCTGCACGAGTGGGCCGACCGCTCGATCGATCTCTCGCACAAGCGCATCACTGATCTCGACGCCGACATGCAGCGCATCGACCATGAACTGGCGGCCGACGCCCCGGAAAACGCCAAGAAGCTAGCGCGGGAACGCAGCCGCGCCGAGCAACAGAAAGCCGCGGAAGAGCGGGCCCTGGTGCGCACCGAGTGGATGCAGCAGCACGTCATCGTCCCGTACATGCCGGACGATGCGTTTCAAACCGTGGTGATCGTGGCTGGACTACTGGTCTTGAGCACGGTCGTGAAATGCGTGCTGCTGATTATCAATGCGATCCTGGTGTCGCGGATGGTGCAACTGGCGATTTTCGATCTCACCAAGAATTTCTATCGTCACACGCTGCGCATGGACCTCGCACATTTCACAGCCGAAGGCGCCAGCGACCTGATGAGCCGCTTTACCTACGACACCGAATGTCTGGCCAACGGCCTCCGCGAGCTATTCGGCAAATTCGTTCGCGAGCCGCTGAAGATGATCGCCTGCCTGATCGGCGCGGCGATGATCAGTTGGCAATTGCTGCTCTTGTCGTTGATCCTCGCGCCGCTGGCCGGCATCTCGATCAACGCCCTGTCGAAAGCCTTGAAGCGGGCCAATCGCCGCGCGATGGAAGAAATGTCGCAGATCTACAGCACGCTCGACGAAACGCTGCAAGGAATCAAAGTCGTCAAGGCGTTCTCCATGGAACGCTATGAGCGGCGCCGCTTTCATGAAAACAGCAAGAAGTTTTTTCACAAGTCGATGCGCATCGCCCGCTACGACTCGCTCACCCGCCCACTGACCGAAATGTTGGGCATCTCGACGATTTGCGTGGCGCTGTTGGCCGGGGCTTACCTGGGCATCAATCAAAAAACACACCTCTTCGGCATCAAGATGAGCGAGCGGCCGCTGACGATCGAACCGTTGATCGTGTTCTTCGGGCTGTTGGCCGGCGCCAGTGATCCGGCCCGCAAGTTGTCCGAAGTTTTCAGCCGTTTGCAGCGGGCCAGCGCCGCCGCGGATCGGATTTATCAATTGATCGACCGGCAGGCGAGCGTGGTCGATCCCCCCGCGCCGGTTCCGCTGCACCGTCATCGACGAGACCTCGTCTTCGAAAACGTGCGCTTCCACTACCAACCCACCCAGCCCGTGCTGCAAGAGATCAATCTGCGCATCGCCTTCGGCGAGACGATCGCGATTGTCGGTCCCAACGGCTGTGGCAAGACCACGTTGGCGAACCTGATTCCGCGGTTCTATGACCCGGTCGCAGGTAGCGTGAAAATCGACGGTGTCGATTTGCGCAACGTGCGACTGTCAGACATTCGCTCGCAGATCGGGCTGGTGACGCAAGAAACGCTGCTGTTCGACGACACGGTGTTCAACAACATCCGCTACGGATCTCCGCATGCCACGCGCGAAGAAGTGATCCGCGCCGCGCAGCAAGCCCACGCTCATCGTTTTATCGAGACGAAACTGGACCAGGGTTACGAAACCTTTGTCGGTCCGCGCGGCAGCCTGCTCTCGGGCGGACAGCGACAGCGGATCGCGATCGCCCGGGCGATCCTGCGCGACCCCAGCCTGCTGATTCTGGACGAAGCCACCAGCCAGATCGATCTGGAAAGCGAGCAACTGATCCACAAGGTGCTGGAACAGTTCATTCGCAACCGAACCACAGTGATCATCACCCACCGCATGGCGACCCTGGCCTTGGCCGATCGGATCGTCGTCATGCAGGGGGGGCAAATACTGGACGTCGGCACGCACGACGAGTTGCTGCGACGGTCCGAGCTATACGGCCGGCTCTACAGCATTCAATTCAAAGAAACCGCGTGACATCGCCGGCAGCGGGCCGCGGGGGCAGCCGGCAGTGAATCGTTCACCGCCGCCAAGCGTACGCAGGTGGCGCCCCCGCTCTACTCTCTCAGAGGGTCATTCCTCCACCCCAATGTGAGAGTTTTTGTCCTTGGTTCAGCAGCGGCACGCTGTTTGCTTAAAGGTGGCAGCGTGTGTTCTGAAGCTGTGATTTTCCCAAGCTTGCGAAGAGGCTCGGAGCAGAGGAATAGCAGCACGGGGCCGGTTAGAGAAGTGGCGAGAAGGGCAACGGTAAAGCGGTAGCAAGTTGTTTGTGCATCGAGAGATGCAGAGTTGTGAGAAGACTCGGGAACAACTTCCGCCGGTCAGCGAGGCACCGGCGAGACACCGCTGAATCACGAGTCGAGAACCAAAAAGGGCAGATGGTTCTCGACTCGTCCGTTGCTGATGTAGTGTAGCGTTTTTGAACAAGTGTAGCGAAACGATACACTTTCGACTGTTTCGTTTTGGGAGTGCTCGGCCGAGCATCCTGCGGCGATTCAAAAAACATCGAGCTTAGAAAACGCTGGGGAAATCGATCCAACTGCAAGGAACTGTCGCCAAGCAGCCTGTCGGGCATAGAATCGAGCTGGGCCTGTCGCATGCGTTCCCGACGTTGTATACGCTCCACTCTGCGTTTTCGTCCTACTCCTCTCTGCTGTCTTAGGGTTGTTCCTGCCTTGCTCACTTCACGTTCTCTGCGCACTTGCGCCTGCGCCGTTACGGCACTCGTTTTGGCCGGGAATTTCTTTTTCCTCTCGTTGGCCACCGCGGCGGAAAAAACCGTGGTCACTGCGGCGAAAAAGCCCGCCGACAAGTCGCCTGACAATGACATAGCGCCCACCAAGCGGACTGCGCCGCAAAGCGCCACGACCGATGCCGAAATCACTGCCGCGATCGACGCACTAATTCGCCAGGGCTGGAAAGACAACGGCATCACGCCGTCCCCTCCTGCGACCGATGGAGAGTGGTGTCGCCGCGTCTATCTGGACGTGTTGGGGCGCATTCCCACGGTCGAAGAGTTGACCACTTTCGTCAGCGATAAAGCCAAGCCAGCCGCCAAGCGCAAGGCGTTGCTCGACAAGCTCCTCGATTCCGATCAATACGCCGAAGAATACGCGCGGAACTGGACCGCCATCTGGACCAACGTCTTGATCGGCCGGCCCCCCGCGCAGCGTGATCGCCGCCGCCTGGTCAATCGCGAAGGGATGCAACAGTGGTTGCGCCGCGCATTCCTGAAGAACAAAAGCTACGACGCGATGGTCTACGAGCTGGTCAGCGCCACAGGCTGCAGCAAACCGGGCGAAGAAGGATACAACGGCGCGGTCAATTTTTTGATCGACAACCTGCAAGAGAACGCCACCACCGCCACGGCCAAAACGGCCCGCTACTTCCTCGGGCTGCAGGTGCAGTGCACGCAGTGTCATAACCATCCGTTCAACGAATGGAAGCAGGACCAATTCTGGGGGATGAACGCCTTCTTCCGCCAGACCAAGGCCTTGCGGACCTTCGGAGGCCGGAATCAGCAAATCGATTTCGCCCGCCTCGAGAACGAGGACTTCGCCGGCGAAAGCAACAAGAACCCCAAAGACGCCGAGATTTACTACGAGCTACGCGACGGCACAACCAAAGTCGCTTACCCCACGTTCGTCGATGGCACCGAGATCGACCACAGCGGTTACGCCGACGAAGTCAACCGCCGCGCCGAACTGGCCAAGTTGATCGTCAGCAGCGAGTTCTTGGGCAAGGCGCTCGCAAATCGGATGTGGGCCCACTTCCTGGGCTATGGCTTCACTAAGCCGATCGACGACCTGGGCCCGCACAATCCACCCTCGCATCCCGAATTGCTCGATCTGTTGGGGCGCGAATTCACGGCGCATGGCCACGACCTGAAGCAAATCACACGTTGGATCGTGCTCAGCGAACCATACTCGCTGTCGAGCAAGGTCGGACCGAAGAACAAGCGAGACGACCCGACGCTGGGCGAGAAACCACTCTTCAGCCACTTTTACCTGCGCCAAATGCGGGCCGAAGAGCTCTACGAATCGCTGCTCGTCGCCACCGAAGCTGACAAGGCCAAGGGAAGCTTCGAACAGCAAGAAAAGACCAAGGGGGAATGGCTCGAACAGTTCACGATCGCCTTCGGCACCGACGAAGGGGATGAAACGACGACCTTCAACGGCACCATTCCGCAAACCCTGATGATGATGAACGGCGACCTGATCCAGAACGCCACGAAGGACGAGCCCGGCAGCTTTCTGCACCGTGTGGCCACGAGTAACATGAAGGCAGCGGCCAAGATCGACGTGCTCTATTTGTCAGCCCTGGCGCGCAAGCCAACGGCCAACGAAGTGCACCTGGCCAACGCCCTGCTCACGGCCCGCGGCGGAGACGGTGTGGCGGCCCTGCAAGATATCTGGTGGGCCCTGCTCAATAGCAACGAATTTATTTTGAATCACTGACGACAAAGACCGTCCTTCGAGGTGAAGCGTAGCGCCTGCGGCGCACGGACAACGAGTTGTCCGTGCCACCCAGAAGATGACATTCGGCGGACGAACATTTTTTTGAACTAAATCGATTCCCGCGGGCATTCAAGACTCGAGGTTTGCCATGAACCGCTTCTTTCGCACTCCCACTGGCATGTCGCGGCGCCATTTTCTCGAACATCTGGCGGGCGCCTCGGCGATGGCGCTGCCGGCGATCAACTTCACCAATGCCTTGGCCGCAAGCTCCAAGGACCTGAAGCGGCGGCATAAATCGGCCATCCTGCTGTACATGGGGGGCGGACCGAGCACGATCGACATTTGGGACATGAAGCCCGGCGCGCCGACTGGCGGCAACTTCAAGCCGATTTCGACGACCGGCGACGGGCAGATTTGCGAGCACCTGCCACTGTTGGCCAAGCAGATGAAGCATCTGGCCATTGTCCGCTCGATGAGCACGCGCGAAGCGGATCACACCCGCGGCCGGTATTACATGCACACCGGTTACGTCCCCAATCCCACGGTCGAACATCCCGGTTACGGCTCGGTCGTCAGTCACGAGTTGGCCAGCCAGGCGGGCGACCTGCAGATTCCGCCGTTTGTCAGCGTCGGTGGTGGCAGCGTGGGTCCCGGTTTCCTGGGCATGACCTATGCGCCCTTTGTCGTCGATTACAACGGTGACGTGAAGAACGCCGCCACGTCGTTGAAAGAAGATCGCCTGGCCCAGCGCATGGAGATGCTGGCCTCGATCGAAAAGGGCTTTATTGCGCAGAACCGTGGCGAAGCCGCGGCCGAGCATGCCAAGGTGCTGGAAAAAACCGTCTCGCTGTTCACCAGCAAGCAAATGGGGGCTTTCAAGCTCAATAGCGAGCCGGCCAAGGTGCGCGACGCCTACGGCCGCACCGGTTTCGGCAATGGCTGCCTCATGGCCCGCCGCCTGGTCGAGGAAGGAGTCCCCTTTGTCGAAGTCGACTTCGGCGGCTGGGACATGCACAACGGCATCTTCGCGGCGCTTGAACGGCAGCTCGGTTCGATGGACAAGGCCATGAGTGCCCTGGTCGAGGATCTCGCCGAACGCGGCTTGCTTGACGATACCGTCGTCCTGTGGATGGGCGAGTTCGGCCGCACGCCGCGGATCAACGGCACCGCCGGCCGCGACCATTGGGCCCGCAGTTGGAGCGTGGTCGTGGGCGGGTCGGGCATCAAGGGGGGGAACGTCATCGGCGCCACGAACGAAGACGGCACCGAAGTGACGAGCGACCCCTACAAGAGCGAAGACCTCATGGCCTCGGTCCTGAAGGCTTTGGGCATCTCGCTGGAAACGACGTTTACCAGCAAAAACAACCGCCCAATGAAAATCGCCAACAGCGGCCGCGTGATCAAAGAGCTGTTCGCGTAACGGTTCAATTGCTCTAGCGCCGTTCCAACAGCTCCGCCAAATGCAGAACTTCCACCGGGCGGTTCAAGCGGTGTAGGCGGCCGCCGATGTTCATCAGGCAGCCGGTGTCGGTCGAGACCACCGCGTCGGCCCCCGTGGCCGTGATGCAGTTCA
>CAMFLN010000225.1 GCA_945957305.1 uncultured Planctomycetaceae bacterium
TTGCGGCTGGTTGGGATCGGCGAAAACGTCGAAAGGATTATGCGCGACACCTAAGTAAGCCGCGTGGCGATACGCATAACCACCGTTGCGATTCGATAAAGTCATGTAGCTCGGCAGCTCGCGCTCCGCCGAGCCCAGCAGCGCCGAAACCACGGCTCCGGTCGCCGGTTGATCGTTGCCACCGCTCGGGCGATTAGGGCCGCCGGGATAGCCGGTCAACATCCAATGCTGACCCGTGGCATGATCAGCTGTGCCGTGCGACACCGCGCGCAGCACGGTCAGCCGATCGGCGATCTTGGCCTGCTCGGGCAGCTGGTCCGAAAACCGCACGCCGGGCACAGCGGTGTCGATCGCGGAAAACGGTCCACGAATCTCGACCGGGGCCGCGGGCTTCGGGTCGTACGAGTCGTGATGCGTGAGCCCGCCTTCGAGATAAAACTGGATGACGGCGCGCTTGCGGCCACTTCCGGTCGGCGCTGCCGCTCCCTGCTGGCCGAGCAGGTGCGATAGCGACAAGCCTCCCGCGCACAGTGAGCCGATCCTAAGCAACGATCGGCGCGAGAATCTCGCCTCGCGCGTAGACGCTGGGAACTGAAAATCGATCATGCAGAACGCTCGCCAGTCACATAAACAATCGTTTATCGATGTAAGGCTACCGCGACCGCGCCTCTCGTGTCAATTCAATTCGCCGTGGCAGCGTGGCAGGGACGCGACGACTTGGCATCATCGGGCGAGGCCAGCAAGGTGGAAAAGACAGAGCCGCCTCGATGGGCGACCACGGGATCGACGGTCCGCAATTCTCATCTCGACCCATTGTTTAACGGTCCTTTGGTAGTGCTCCGACAGCGTTCTGGTGGGCGGCTCTCGCGTTGTCCGGGCAGGCGGATTTCGCTATAATCCGCCACCTGCGGGGACGGCGCAAGTTCCTTCTCAACGTTGATCGGAGAACGAGTTACGGCTGGCATACGCGTCGGTATTGGGCATGACACGCACCGGCTCGCCGCAGGCGGTCCATTGCGGCTCGGTGGGATCGACATCCCTCACGACCAGCAAGCCTGCGGACACAGCGATGCCGATGTCTTGTTGCATGCCGTGACTGACGCGCTGCTCGGCGCCGCAGCTCTGGGGGATATCGGCGAACTGTTTCCCGACACCGACCCTGCGAATCGGGGCCGCGACTCGGGCGAAATGTTGCAGGAAGCTTACCGGCGGGTCCAGGCTGTCGGGTTCCGGGTCATGAACTTGGACTGCATCGTCTTTGCCCAGCGGCCTAAGCTCTCACCCTATAAGGAGACGATACGCCAGCGGCTGGCTTCTTTGCTATCCATCCCCTGCGACTGTGTAGGGGTGAAAGCCAAAACCGGCGAGGCCGTGGGCCCCGTCGGCCGGCAAGAAGCAATCATGGCCGAGTGCGTCGTACTACTCGAGAAATGCTGACTACGGAATCCACCAAGTCTTCTCGCCCGACAGCGGCCCTGCCGACGACGATTCGCGTTTTCAACACGCTGTCGAAAACCAAGGAACCGTTCGAACCGGTGGCGCCCGGCAAGGTGGGCATCTACCTGTGCGGCCCCACGGTCTACAAGCCCAGCCACATCGGGCACATGGTCGGGCCGATCATCTTTGACGCCGTCAAGCGTTACCTCGTCTATTGCGGTTACGAGGTCACCTGGGTCGTCAACATCACCGATGTCGACGACAAGCTGATCAACGAGTCGAACGCCCGCGGCATGACCATGGCCGCGCTGGCCGAGGAAATGATCGGCGATTACATGGACAACCTGGGCGCGGTGGGCGTCGACACCATCGACCACTTCCCCCGCGCCACGGCCACGATCGACGAGATCATCAAGCTGACGCAGACTCTGATCGACAAGGGCTTTGCTTACCCGGCCGACGGCGATGTCTACTTCGACGTGGCGCGCGACGCCGAATACGGCAAGCTCAGCAACCGCTCGGTGGAATCGATGCACGGCGACGGTGGCGACATGGCGGGGCGTAAACGCTCGGCGGGTGATTTCGCCCTGTGGAAAGCCGCCAAGGCCGGCGAGCCGTCGTGGGATAGTCCCTGGGGCAAAGGCCGCCCTGGCTGGCATATCGAATGCTCGGCCATGAGCCGCAAAATTTTGGGCGAGACGTTCGATATTCACGGCGGTGGGCTCGATCTCGTTTTTCCGCACCACGAGAACGAGGTAGCGCAGAGCGAATGCGCCCACGGCAAGCCGCTGGCGAAATACTGGATGCACAATGGCCTGATGCAAGCCTCGAGCGAGGTTGGCAAGGTCGGCGGTCGTAACACGCGCGAAATCGACGCCGGCGACCAGGCGGCCCAGGAGTCGGGCAAGCTAGGCAAGTCCAAAGGCGCGAGCGCCTTCCGCGACTTGCTGAAAAAATTCTCCGGCGAGACGATCCGTTACTTCATCCTCTCGACGCACTACCGCCGCCCGATCGATTTCAGCGAGGAGCGCATCGCCGAGCAGGAAAAAGCCCTCGCGACGTTCTATCGCTTCTTCCAGCGCTACGCTCGCGTCGCAGGCGAAAGCCTCTATGACCTGGCGGCCAGCTCCACCCGCGAGGTGGGCGACTCGGCGCTGGCCAAGAATCCTCCGGCGGCGGACGTGGCCACATTCCGCGAGCGTTTTCTCGCGATGATGGATGACGACTTTAATACCGGCGGAGCGATCGGTGTCCTGCACGAACTGGTCACT
Source organism: uncultured Planctomycetaceae bacterium (assembly GCA_945957305.1). GTDB lineage: Bacteria > Planctomycetota > Planctomycetia > Pirellulales > JACPPG01 > JACPPG01. The sequence goes on from CAMFLN010000225.1 coordinate 2,709, forward strand.
TCGTTGAACCGCTACGTCGAGACCGAATCGCTCGAAGGGGCCGGCAAGGGCAATGCGACCGCCATCGCCACGCTGCGTGCCGGCGCTCGCGTTCTGCGCGAACTATCGAACACGCTGGGTCTATTCCGCGCGGCGCCCCAATCACCGGGCGCGAACGATGATGCGCTGACCGGCAAACTGATGGAACTGTTGATCGACCTGCGGGCCGAAGCGCGCAAGTCCAAGAACTTTGCCATGGCCGACCAAATCCGCAATCGCCTGACCGCCCTGGGCATCACCCTCGAAGACCGCCCCGACGGCACCGGCTGGACGGCGCAGAAATAGCAAGCAGTAGTTGGTAGACAGTAATCAGTAGCCAGTAACGTTTCACTGTCCTCTGACTGCCAGCTACCGAGTTCTTCTCCGACTACTGGCTACAGACTACTGACTACTAATTCATGAATCCTCGCGTTTTGGGAATTGATCCTGGGCTGAATGTCACCGGCTATGCCGTGTTGGAAGTTTCGGCCACGGGTCCCAAGATTTGCGAAGCTGGCGTCATTCGCGGCCGCACGCGTGAAAGTCTGGCCGCGCGCGTGAATGAAATCTTCGACGGGGTCACGGAGGTCATCGGTTCGCTGACCCCCTCCTGCATGGCGCTGGAAGAATTGTTCTCGCACTACAAGCGCCCGCGCACATCGATCCTGATGGGACATGCTCGCGGTGTGATTTGTCTGGCCGCGGCGCGCGCCGGCATCGGCGTATCGAGCTATAGCGCCACACGGATCAAAAAGACATTGACCGGCAACGGCCAGGCGGCCAAGCCGCAAATGCAACGCGCCGTGGCGCGCGAACTAGGGCTCGCCACCGCGCCCGAACCGCACGACGTGGCTGATGCCTTGGCTGTGGCGCTGTGCCACTTCTACACGCAGCCCGATTGGGTGGCGGTCGGGCGACGCCGGGCGTGATCCCTTTCTGCACGGACACCTGAGATGGAGCGACCCGACACCCGTGATCACCAAGATAACTGGTAAGCTGCTGGCCGTGGCCGAGGACGTGGCCACGCTGCGCTTTGGCGCCTTCGATTTCGAAGTCTTTATTCCCGAGTTCGCTCGCCGGCAACTGCAGCATCGCGTCGGCGAGGAGATCAGCCTGTTTACGATCGACTACCTCGAAGGCAACCCGATGCAAGGGCGCATGACGCCGCGGCTCATCGGTTTTCTGAGCGAAGTCGAGCGCGAGTTTTTTGAACTCTTTTGTTCGGTCGACGGCGTCGGGGTGAAGAAAGCCTTGCGGGCCATGATTCGCCCCGTGCGTGAAGTGGCCACGGCGATCGAAGAGCAGGACGCCAAGGTGCTGTCCAGCCTGCCCGGCGTTGGGCCCGCGACGGCCGAACGGATCATCGCCAAGCTGCGTCGCAAAGTTCCCAAGTTCGCGCTGCTCGTAGCCCGGGAAGAGACCTTCGAAACGATCGAGGAGCACGACCTGGTGCAGGAGACGTTTCAGGTGCTCAGGCAGTTGGGGCATTCCGAGGCCGAATCGCGCCGCCTGCTCGACGCCGCCCTGGCGGGCAAGAAAAAGTACGCCGACGTGCAAGCACTCTTGCAGGCCATCTATCAGCAGCGGCAGGGGAAGTAGGCAAAATGTCGAATGTCGAAGATTGAATGACGAAAGAAAATCGAAGGACGAATGTCTAAATGACCTCGCCGCATTCGTCATTCGAACTTTGATTTTCTTTGGACATTCGTCCCTCGACATTCGTCATTGCCGCTTGCGGCGATTCGCCGTGGCGGCCGCACTTTGCTATACTCTCCGTGGTTAACACCCGTTCACCTGCTGTGGCGGTGGACCGTTACGGAGGACGATTGCGCCGTGCGCGAGCCCATTCTGCAAGGCAGCGAGATTCCGGTAGTCCAAGAGCGCTTTGACGACGATCCCGAAGATCGCGCCTTGCGCCCGCAGCGCATGCGCGACATGGTCGGCCAGCGCGAGGTGTGCGAGCGGTTGGCCATCGCCCTTGATGCCTCGCAAAAGCGCCGCGAGACGCTCGGCCACATTCTCTTCGATGGTCCGCCGGGGTTGGGCAAGACGACGTTTGCCACGGTCATCCCGCGCGACCTAGGCGTGTCGTTTCAAATCGCCAGCGGCGCCGCGCTGATGGCCCCCAAGGACGTCATCCCGTACTTGAGCAACGCCGAGGAAGGCTCGGTGCTGTTCATCGACGAGATCCATCGATTGCCCAAGGCGGTCGAGGAATTCCTCTATCCGGCGATGGAGGATTTTCGCATCGACATTACGCTGGGCGAAGGGGTCAACGCCCGCACGATCAACATGCCGCTCAAGCCGTTCACGCTGATCGGCGCGACCACGCGCTCGGGCATGCTCTCCGCGCCGCTGCGCGATCGCTTTCAGATGCGCGAGCATCTCGACTTTTACACGATCGAGGAATTGTCCGAGATCGTCACGCGCAGCTCGGCGAAGTTGCGCGCCGCGATCGACCCGGCCGCCGCCACCGAGATCGCGATCCGCAGCCGCGGCACGCCGCGCCTGGCGAATAATCGCCTGCGCTGGGTGCGTGACTATGCCACGAGTAAAGCCGACGGCCGCATCACGCACTCCCTCGCCCAGGCTGCGCTTGAAATGCAGGGGATCGACCCGCGCGGCCTCGACTCGCAGGATCGCAAATATCTCGACACGGTGATCCGTATCTTTCATGGCGGCCCGGTCGGCGTCGAGGCGATCGCCCACACGATCAACGTGCCGCCTGACACGCTCGAAGACGAAGTCGAGCCATTCCTCTTGCGGGCCGGATTAGTGATCCGCACCCCGCGGGGCCGCAAAGCGACGTCCGACGCGTACGAACACCTGCGCCTTAAGCCGCCGCCGAGCGACGATCACCCGCGGTTGTTTTGAGTCGGACGACTCAAAACACTCTAGCTCGCATGCTCATGAGTGATCACGAATCGAGTCTCTACCTTCCTCGCCTGGCTTACACTTTTGTCATAACGTCAGCGGCGTTTCGCCTCGGCGATTTCGCGCAGTATGCTGCTGTTTTCTCGCGTGCACTCAACAGCAGGAGGACAGACGATGCGTCCAACTTCGTGGACTCCAGTGTTTCTGGCGGCGATCACTCTGGCTCTGCTGCTGGTTTTCTGCAACTCGGGCACGACCGAGGAAACGTCGCAGCTCCAACCCGGTATCAAGGAACTGCAGCAGCAGCGATTAGCCATCGTGGAGCAGTGCTGCGAGTACGCGAGAAAGCTTTATGAACAGGGGCGGATCGAATATACGGAAGTCTATGCCGCGGAGCGGGAACTCTTGACTGCGCGTCTCGCCTTGGCGGATACGCCACAAGCTCGCACAACGGCATGCGACCAGGCCATCGCGATGGCGCGCCATTTTCAAGAAATTGCCCAAGCCAGGAAAGAATCCGCGCGCGGCACGCAGCTCGAAGTACTACGCGCCCGAGATTTCGAACTGCAAGCACTCATCGAACGGGCAAAAGC
>CAMFLN010000226.1 GCA_945957305.1 uncultured Planctomycetaceae bacterium
GGTCAAAGACATTCGGCATGAGTTCAGGGGGAATGCCGATTCCTGAATCGCGCACGGAAATCACGGCTTCGTCGTGCTCGGATTTCGCCGTAAACCAGATTTGCCCTCCTCGGTTCGTGTATTTGGCGGCGTTGTTCAACAGGTTGGCAAAGACTTGGGCCAGCCGCACAAAATCGCCGTCGACCAGGATCGGTTCTTGGGGCAGCGAGATGGCCAGTTGCACTTCCGCTTCGTCAATCGTGGGACGGCTTGTTTCAATAGCATTGCGCATGACCGCGGCGACGGCGACTGTTTCTTTCCGTAGCTCGATCTTGCCGCGCGTAATGCGCGAAACTTCCAGCAGATCGTCCACCAGGCGGACGAGATGATTCACCTGCCGCTCCATGGTTTCGCAGAGGCGTTTGGTGCCAGCATCGTTGGATTCAGTAAGCTGCAGGATATTGATCGAATTCCTAAGGGGAGCCAGCGGATTGCGTAACTCGTGCGCGAGGATTGCCAGGAATTCATCCTTGCGACGATCAGCTTGCCGCAGTGCCTCTTCGGCCTCTTGACGCTTCGCCAGATGATCGCGCACGTCGTATTGATGCTGACGCGAGCGGAGGGCCGAGCGGATTACGCTGATCAGCGAGCGAAACCTGACGGGCCGCTCGACCAAAGTGGCATTCATCGATTCGCGCAGTCGATGGCCGCTGTCCCGCTCACGCGCGAGAACCACGAGCGGAAAATCGGACCAAGGGGGTTGCTTGCCGAGCGCCTCTTTGAGGCAGCCTTCGATGTCGGTGGTAACCGCCTCTTCTGTGAGCAGGGCCACCGCCGCACCCAGCTCGATTCCATGGCAGATCTCTTGAATGGTGTGGCACAGCAGATGAGGAACACCCTCGGCTGCCAGAACTTGCCCCATGTGTTGCCGATCTTTGGCGGTGGGCATGAGCACCAAGACGCGGTCATCAAGATTCATGTCCCGGTTCTCCGCTACTGTAGGGGATTACCTTGACGCTGCCTTGATATTGGGGCACCCCAGTCATGATGCCACGAAATCCCCTGAGCGGCTCGCCGATTCCAATTCCGGTGGAGGAAATCTTTAATTCACGCAAAGTTCGTTCATGCGCCCCGGTCCGCTTCTTGAAAATACTGATCGCTTGGCGGATTTCAGCATCCGCTTCGAAATAGCGCAACATGAGTACAGTATCCGCGAGATAGCTGACATCAGCGTCGGCCAACGAACCAGCGCCGGCCAGCATGCCGTGTTGCGCCACGACCATCAGCGTTAATACGCCCTTTTGGTTCAGGTACGAAAACAGTTCGTGCAAATGAGTTGTCAGGTACCGTTCCTCCGGCATGGCATTCAAGTATCCATTCAGGCTGTCGATGATGATCAGTTGCGCCCCGGCCTCGACCGCTCGGCGAACCTCGTACGTGAAAGCGCCAGGGCTCATCTCGGCGGGATCCACTTGCTGGGCATGAAGCAGTCCTTCATCGAGGAAAGCTTGCAGACCTCCGTCTTTGGAAAAGCACAACTTTTCGACGCGTTCAATCAGCGTCGGCAGAATCTCGTCGAACATGTAGACTGCGGCCTTGTGACCGGCTTTCATGGCGGTCACGGCAAATTGCATGGCGATTGTGGATTTTCCAACCCCCGCCGGCCCCAGTAACAAGGCCGTGGAGCCATTATTCAGTCCGCCCGCGAGCATGGCGTCCAAATTCGCCACCCCGCTGGAAAAGACTTTGTGTCGAAACTTGTCGTGATGCTCGGCCGCCACCAGGCGCGGATATACGACCACGCCCCCTTGGAGGATTTCGTAGTCGTGATATCCCTCGCGAAAATAAGATCCTCGAACTTTGGTCACGTACAGTCGACGGCGGGCGCGGCCGTATTGCGGGAGCGTTCGCTCGAGCACGATGTTGCCGCCCACCAGGCTCTCGGGCTGGACGTCGCCAAATGCCGAAGAGCGGTCGTCGAGCAGCAACCCTGTCGCCTGCCGCTGTGCGAAATACTCCTTCAAGGCCAGCAACTGACGACGATAAATCAGCGGATTGCCAGACAGCAGCCGCATCTCGGAGAGGCCATCGAAGACCACATGTTGAGGACGAGACCTGTCCACGGCGGCAAAAATTGCCTGCGTCGTCTCGCCAAGTTCGGTTTCCGACGGATGAAAGATCGACGATTCTGGTTCACCGGCCAGATTTGCCGCGGATTTCGTGAGATCGCAGAATTCAATTCCGTCTAACGACCAATCGTGCGAGCGCGCCGCATTCAGCAGGTCACGATTGGATTCCGTCAGCGTGATATAGAGACAAGGCTCTCCGGCCGCGACACGACTTCTGGCGTACTGCAGGGCGACCGTCGTTTTGCCAGAACCGGGATCTCCTTGGATGAGGTAGAAACCCCCTCGTTGATATCCTCCCAAGAGCACATCGTCTAAACCCGCAACTCCGGTCGGTACGAATTCTGCGGTCGTATCCATCTTCAGGTTTCCAGCCACGACATGGTCAAAAGCAAACCAGCAAGACACCCCCGACAGCTAGCGGATCGGAAGAGCAGATGCTGAGCGAGTCGGGGTACCGATCGATTTAGAAAATATGCGAATGCATTTAGTCAGGCCACAACGACGATTGTTTTCCACACCGAGTTCCCCAGCGCCAGTGACCGATGCGATTGCCAGGGCTTCATGTGTCGCTGAGATTCTGGGTTAAATAGCAAAGGCTTCACAGGAAGTCGCAGCGACGGATTGCGCCCGCCTCTCGCGACATGGTCAAAAGGCGAGCAGTAGCACAAACCGTACCGAAAAGAGTCAATTTGACGCCGAGAAAGAGGCAGCAACGTCGTTCACGGAAGATGGCTTGAGTGCTTCACGTCAAGAGGAAGCTGTTCGCATTCATTCGCAAACGCCTGAACTTACGTCGTTCTGTTCTTTTAGCGATAGCGCATCGGCTGGGGATACGAATAGTTCTGTTCGCTAGAGAAATCAGCGAACTCAGATAATGCGAGCACGACAGGCTTCGGTTCACGTTTGCCTTGCCGGTGAGTTCTTTGACTGTTCAGGCTCCGCTGAGACTTTAGTCGGGGCGGGCGCCACAGGTTTCGTACCGTCCTTTGCTGCCGCACGGGCAAGTTTCCGCAACATCCCGGCGAACACCATTTGATGCAACGGATAAATGCCATACCAGTAGACCAGCCCCCACAGGCCGACAGGATCGAAGATCGCCGTTTGACGAATCGTGCTCCTTTGTTGGTCGCCAGTCACCTCAAACTCCAGCCAGGCTCGGCCCGGGAGCTTCATTTCCGCCTGCAATCGCAGGCGCCGTGGTGGTTCGTAAATTTCTACGCGCCAAAAGTCGAGCGCATCACCGGCGCGCAGATTGTCCGCATCCCGTCGGCCGCGCCGCACGCCGACTCCCCCCACGAGTAGATCGAGAAAGCCGCGCAGCGACCACAGCCAGTCGGCAAAGTACCAACCGGTCGCTCCGCCAATCCGCCGAATCGGCGCAAACGCTTGTTCAGGAGTCGCAGTGACCTCGACGCTGCGTGAATCAACGAGCCGCGAGCCAAAACGGGTGCCCCCCCAGGATTGCAGCATCCCCGCCGACGAGTAGGCGTCCGACCAGCGTGTCTCGGCAAATTCGCGATCCTCGTTCACGAGCGCCCGAGCGATCGCTTCACGAACTGAACGAGGCTGAATCGCAAATGTAGTCTCCGCCAAATTGTTCGAGATGAGCGTGGGATTGCGCAGGCTTTCTACGAGCTTGCGCCCCACGCGCGCGTAGAGAGGCGTGACCAGGCCTAGCCACAGGCTTGACAGATACGGCGTCAACAGCGGCACCGGGATCATCCACCGCCGAAGGCCTCGCTGCAGGGCATACTCGTGCATGATCTGTCCATAAGATACTTGGTCGGGCCCGCCGATTTCGTAGATTTGCGAGGGGCCGGGAGGCAGGTCAATCCCCGCCAGCAAATATCGCAGCAAATCCTCCACGCCGATCGGCTGCGCCTTCACCTGCACCCAGCGAGGACAAATCATCACGGGGAGCCGTTCAACCAGCGCGCGAATCATCTCGAAGGAGAGGCTGCCGGAGCCGATGACAATCGACGCGCGAAACTCGACCACCTGGGGATGATTTGCTCGCAAGACATCCCCCGTTTCCTGGCGGCTGCGGAGATGCTTGGAGAGCTTGTGGTCGGGGTTGCCGAGCCCTCCCAAATAAATGATGCGGCGCACTCCGGCGTCAGCGGCCACCTGGGCAAAGTTCTCGGCGGCGATCCGGTCCTCATCCTCAAAGTCTCGATCGGCTCCCATCGAATGGACGAAATAAAATGCCGTGTCGACTCCTTGCAACGCTGTCGTCAACGAACCGCGATCGAGCACGTCGCCGGCCACCACTTCCGTCATCCTTCCCACCCGCTCCCGCAGCGCTTCGGGACGGCGTGTGAGGCAGCGCACTCGATAGCCCCGCGTCTCCAAGAGGGGCAATAGCCGACCGCCAACGTAGCCAGTGGCGCCCGTTAGCAGGATCATGGATTGCGGTGGCTGTTGCATGGTCAGTCGTTGTGCCGGCGCGGCATCAGTTGTGTTCGAACTGTTGTGCTGGTCCGACTCACGCGTTCAATTCGAAGGTCGGTCGACCAGCGTAAGTTTCTCGATGCCGCGGCTGTGCAAGTCAGGTCCTGGGTGATTTGAGTTTTCGACTCGCCTCAGAGGACATTGTCTCCAAGTTTCGTTCCGCATCGACTGATTTCTGTAAAGCCGCAAACGTCACGAGGTGTCGTAGGGTGTCGCAGTAGGCAGAATACGCCATCTGCTTTCTGACCTCCGGGATTAGGCCTCGGCCACCAACGACGACCGTGGCGCCAACTTCTGCCGCAACGCTGTGCAGACGGGCGTAATCGTCCAAAAAAAGAGGGACGGAATCGATATAGGAGACGCTCAGCCAGAGCAACCTGGGACGGCTGTCGCGCACCGCCTCAGCGATTGTGGCCGGTGGTAGGCTCGTTCCAAGAGAGGTCGCCTGCCACCCCAATTCACGTAGGACCAGTTCGATCATCGCGTTGGGCAACCGATAGGGGTCGCAACTCAGCGTGCCTCCGACTGCGAGGGGGGCATCTGGCTGCGGAGTTCGAACCGCCATGCGCAGCTCGTGCAACATTTTGAAGACGGTCTCACAGGAGCGTCGCTCTCGATAGATCGACACTTCACCGCACTCCCAGCGGTCGCCGATATCGTGGAGTGCCGTTGCCAGAACGTTGTCGCAGATCTCGTAGGCTGATTGCCCGGCCAGATAAAGATCAAAAATGATTCTCCGGCACTGAGCCTCGTCGCCGGAGATGAGTGCATCGCGAATCCGCTCGCGCGCCCTGCCCATGACAACCGCTGCTTGCCCGGTGTTCGAGGGAAGCCCCAATAGCTCAGGCCGCACAAGCTGTTGGCCCGAATTTCTCAGGAACTGGAACACATCGTCCAGCGCCAGTCGCCGATGCCCGCCAGCCGTGCGGATCGCGGTTAGAAGCCCTTGATCGCACCAGCGTTTCAGGGACGACTCGCTGACATTAATGGCTTGAGCCACTTGCTTGGGGGTGACGAGCTTTTTCACTTTTACCAGCTTCGTGGACATGGAAACTCAATGAACGCTTTGAACGAATATTAGCTGCCGGCGATGACTCTGTCCACTTTCGGAATTTCGCGAATTATTTGGCGATTTTAAGTCCAAACCACGTCTTATGTTCGGCCGAGAGCGAGTAGTTGGAAGTGAACGATGTGAACGAATATTGGTTGACGCCCGCCGGCGGGGTGTCTATAACTCGTGTGAACGATTTGAACGAATCTTGTAGAGCCTGAGGAAGCCCTCTTGAAGCAAGATGCCGCTCGCGACCGGATGTCCGTCCCTCACTTTAGGCCACGCAAATCGTATCAACTCGTCGAGTCGGTCACCGTCGGTCTCACTCTCGTTCTGAAAAAGGAATTCGAAATGTTGTATGCCTGGAAGTATTCCGTTGCGTTCGGTATGGCTGCATTGCTGTTGGGCTCCTCGTCGGTCGCCGAGGCAGGCAAGAAGTGCGGAGGTGCCTCAGCCACCACGGTCGCTTACAAGAAGCAAGCCAAAATGGATATCGTCGACACCGCGGTGAGTGCGGGTTCTTTCAAGACTCTCGCAGCCGCCCTAAAGGCGGCCGGGCTCGTGGATACCCTCAAGG
>CAMFLN010000227.1 GCA_945957305.1 uncultured Planctomycetaceae bacterium
GCGCTTCCCCGCCCCCGGCGCCGCACGGTTCGCAGCCCACTGTCACCGAGCGGATCATTGTCACGACCGCGCCCCCCGCGCGCGGACGCTTCTCGTCGCTGGGCAGTATCCTGTGGTTCGTCTTTGTCGTGCTCCCCGGATTGTTGTTGGGATTGATGTTCCTGGCAGCCCTGTTCAACCTGTCGGGCACGATCGAAGGGCGCGTCAAGGAGGAATACCACTCCCTTTCGAAAACCGCTACTGACAAGATCGCGATCATCAACGTCTCGGGCGCGATCATCGACGGAGAGGGTTTCGTCAAGCAACAGATCGATCAGGTGCGCGACGACGCGAGCGTCAAAGCCGTGGTGCTGCGAGTCAACTCGCCCGGCGGCACAGTCACCGCCAGCGACTACTTGTATCATCATTTGCGGAAAATGATCGGCGAACGCAAGATCCCGATCGTCGTCAGCATGGGCGGAATCGCGGCCAGCGGCGGATACTACATTGCCATGGCCGTCGGCGATGGCAAAGACGTCGTCTTCGCCGAGCCGACAACCTGGACCGGTTCGATCGGCGTAATCATTCCCCACTACAACGTCGCCGGCTTGATGAAAACGTGGGAAGTCGAAGAGGACTCGATCAAGAGCGGGCCCTTGAAACGGATGGGAACTCCCACGCGCGCCATGACCGACGAAGAACGTGCCATTTTTCAACACCTGGTCGACGACAGCTTCCATCGCTTCCAGGACATCGTGAAAGCGGGCAGGCCCGCGTTAGCCGCGAATCCGGATCAACTGGCTAAGGTCACTACCGGCCAGGTATTCACAACCGGCGAAGCTATTTCGTCCGGGCTGGTCGACAAAGAAGGCTACATCGAGGAAGCCAGCGATCGCGCTATCGAACTTGCCGGCAAGCAACGCGACCACGTGCGCGTCGTGAAATACAAACCGCAAGGCGGGCTGTTGTCGCTTCCCTTTATGAGTGAAGCGCGCACGTCGCTGGACTTGCAGTCACTCGTCGAGTTGGCCTCGCCGCGTGCTTACTTCCTCTGCACCTGGCAATTGCCGCTGGCGGCGGGGCCGTGATCGCTCGCGCCGTGGTTGGTCATTGTTTGACCTCGGCAGGTTGCGACGCAGGGGTATCACGTTTTGCTTTCGATCGGTCAAAGCGACCGCCTCCGCCCGAGCGTCCATCGCCACGATCGCGCGAGCCGTCGGGCGGTCCGCCATGGCGTTCGCGCCACAGGTGCAGCAATTCGCGCTGCATCTGATCCGGAGGAAGAGCGCGCAAATAAACCCGTTCGCTCTCGGCGAGCTCCTTCGTCAGGAAATCGCGCAGTTCCTTCTCCTTGGGGCGATGGTAACCGCTCCGTCCGCCTGGGCCGCCGCTGGGCATGCGTGCCTGGAAAACCCAAGAGCGGATGAGCCGGCGCTGTTCGTCCTCGCTGGTAGCTTCGTCCAAGGCTTTGCGGGCAGGCTCCGACAGTTGCGCGTGCAAGTCGGCCAGTTCCTCGGCCGTCACGCTGGGCGATTGATTGTTTCGTTGCGCCTCGAACCAGCGCCGCTGAAAATCATACTTGCCGATCCAATCGTCCATTACCTTCAGATCCGCCGGCCCCAGCCGAAACCGCTTCACCTGGGCCGCGCGCATTTCTTCGATGCGTTTCAAGCGGTCTTCGGCCGGCAGCGCAGCGAGGGTCAAACGCTGACTGGCCGGCAAGGCGCTTAGCCATTCGTGATAGCTGAGCATAACTTTGCGCAGTTCATCACGCTGCGGGTCGGCCTCGATTTCGGCATGTAACCGCCGTAACCGGTCCCGTTCGCTTTCATCCAGGCGGAGAAACCGCTGATAGTTCTGAGCCAGTAAATCACGATCTGGTGCATCCATGTGCGCCAGTCGTGCTCGTCGTTCCGCAGTCGACTCTTCGCCCTGCGTATCAAGCGCGCACAAAACGAGCGCGGCGGCAACCGTGGCCCCCAGCAGGGCGCGAGTGCGCGATGGCCAGCTAATTGCCATGTTTGACCTCCGCCTGGGCGAAGCCTCGTTCACGGAGCAAGCGCAGGAATTCGATATCGCCCACTTCGCGATACTGCTCGAAGTTCTCGATGACCGGCAGGTCACGGAGCAGTCGTTCGTCCGCTCGCTGCTCCATAACCAAGACAGACAAGAAACCGGCGATCGCGGCACAAGCGACGACCGTGCCCGAGAGGAGCCAGGCATTCCGCCGCCGCTGGGGAATCAGCTGTGCGGCCTGGGCCAGTTCTTGCTCTGCCCGCACGGCAATCATTTCGACCGTCGAACGGGTAAACGACTCGTCGACTTGCGTGCGCGGCAGTTCGTCGAGCATCTCCCAGGTCTGCTCCAGCTTCCACACCTCTTCGCGAACGTGCGGGTCCGCGGCCAATGCCTCTTCGACACGATGGGCATTCGGCGCGTCCAATTCTCCGTCCAAGTAGCCGACGAACTGTTCTTCCAGCTCGCCGCGTCGCTCGTGGGGGGATGGCTGACTCATAATCGTCATTCCGCTGCGGGACGATGCCCGCGTTCAAGATACGGCTCCAGTACTTCCTTCAGGTTCAAGCGGGCGCGCGACAACAGGGACTTGATCGCCTCGGGCGACATGTCCATCGTGGCGGCGATGTCGGCGTAGCTCATATCCTCGAATTTGCTGAGCAGGACCGCCATCCGCTGGCGGTCATTCAGCCCTTCGATGGCCATGCGGACGACGTCGCGCATCTCGGCCTTGTCCAGTTGGCGCGCCGGCATGAGACCGCTGGCAGCCTGGGCCAACTGATCGAGCTGGTTTCCGCCCGAGCTGCTGCCGTCGCTGACCGAGAGGCTCACCTCGCGCCGCCGCGAGCGCGAACGACGAGCGTTGGCAGCCACGTTGTTGGCGATCGTGAACAACCAAGTCGAGAACTTGGCCCCCGGCACGTAGCGTTTGCGCGAACGGTAGACCCGCAGGAACACCTCTTGGGCCAGATCCTCGGCCTGATCGCGGCTGCTGACCAAATGTTCGAGCACGGTAACCAACCGGTTTTGATAGCGCAGCATCAACTCCTCGAAAGCTGCCGCGTTATCGTCGCGCACTTCCAGCATCAACCGCACGTCCGGATCGCGCAGCTCGAAGCTCTCCGCCGCATTATCGCTCTGCGCCAACGGTAACCTCATGTGTCGTTGAGCGAGGCCGGTTTCTTGACACTCTTCCGATTCCGCAGCCGACGCGTGCAAGAACGCCTAATAAAGTCAGCATACGCTCGTTCGCCTGCGTCCGCACGAGGCGGCCCCTGGATCCTATCCGATTAAACACCGGTCGCCGCCGGTTGTTTCTAGCGTGGCCGACCAGAGAGTCGTCCTGGCCGCCGCGGCAGCTATTCGGCCGGTGCGACAGGGACCGCGAGCGATTGCGAGCGGCGCAGCTGCCCACAGGCCGCATCGATATGGTCCCCCTTGCGCGTGCGGACCTGGACGTTAATGCCCCCTTGTTCGAGGATGCGCAAAAATCGCTCTTGCGCCTTGGCTGTCGGGGTTTGATAGGGCAGGCCGGCCACCGGGTTGTAGGGAATGACATTCAGCAGGGCCATGCGGCGGCGCAGCAGCGCCACCAGCCGCTCGGCATGCGCCGGCTGATCGTTCAAGCCCCCTAATAAAACGTATTCGAAGGTCAACCGGCGGCGATTCGAATCAAAAAACCGATCGGCCGCGGACAGCACCGTATCCAGCGGGATGTTGCGGCTCACAGGCACCAGTTCGCGGCGCAGCTCGTCATCTGGTGCGTGCAGGCTCACGGCCAGATGGTACTGACAGTTTTCCGCCGTCAGCCGATCCATCGCCGGCGGCAAGCCCACGGTCGAGACAGTGATCTTTCGCGCGCCAATCCCCAGGCCAGCCGGACTGGTTGCCTCGCGCAGGGCGGGCAGCAGCGCCGGCAGATTCGCCAGTGGTTCGCCCATGCCCATCACGACGATATTGCTCAAGCGTTCGTCCGCGGGGAGCAAGCGTTGCAGGTGGAGCATTTGTTCAATGATCTCCCCCTGCGACAGGTTGCGCACGACGCCGTCGAGCCCGCTGGCGCAAAACACGCAGCCCATCGCACAGCCGACCTGTGTGCTGATGCAAATGGTGCGACGAGCGTGCTCGCGAATCAGGACACACTCGATGCGTTGATCATCGTGCAAAGCCAGCAGCAGCTTCTCGGTCCCATCGGCCGCCTTGCGGTGCAAAGCAATGCGCGAGGTCGCGACGACGAACTCCTCGGCCAGCGCCCGGCGCAGGCCCTGCGGCAAGTTGGTCATCTCTTCGAACGACGACGCCCGCTTGCTGAACAGCCATTCGCGAATCTGCGCAGCGCGATACGCCGGCTGACCCTGCTCGGTCAGCCAGTGGCGCAGGTCGTCGATCGACAGTTCCAGAATCGGCCGCATAGGCAAGCAATATTCCGCGTTACGCAGCGAATGAGCGAATACTGGATTATACAAGGCGATACGCCCCAAGCGGCAGGGGCCAAGACGCTGGCTCGGCGCAGAAGATGCCGGCGGTTTCCAATTGACACGATTGTTCGGACAGGGCGAGAATGCCGTCCTGCAAGTCACGCCAGGAGAGAAGCGAAGATGAATGACGCCGAGCGTTTTCAGGCCGAGGTTCCCGCCTCGCCGGGGATGGGGACAGGCACCAAGATCCTGCTCGGCTGCAGCATCGGCTGCGGCGCCATGATGTTGTTGTGCTGCGGCGGCCTATTCGCGACAAGCTATCTCGGCGCACGGTGGCTGCAACGATCGGTGATTCGCGAACCGGCGGAGATACAAGCCATCGCGGCCGACGTCGCCGCGATCGACGTTCCGGATCACTTGCAGCCCAAGGCCGGCGTCAACATGCATGTACCGATCATTGATCGGACCTTCATCAAGGCCGTGGTTTACACCGACGAAGAACAAAAACAAATCGTTGCTATCGGCGAATTCGCCGAAAGCCTGTCAGCGGTCGACGAAAAAACACTCCGCGACGAAATCGACCGGGCCCTGGAGAAGCAAGAGACCCGGAAGGATGGTGACGACGAATTCCGCATTACCGAAACGCACTCGGTCGAACTTGAAATTCGCGGTCAGCCGGCGAAATTCCGCATCGAAGAGGGAACCGACTCGCACGACAAGAAATTGGTCCGCGCCTTTGGCGAGTTTCCCGGACATCACGGCCTGGGACTGGTTTTTCTGCAACTCGACGGCGAGACCCATAGCGTCGAAAACGTTGAGCAGATCCTGCGCTCGATCCGCTAGAGCCGGTTTCAAAACCCCCTCGTCGATACGGACGGGGTGCCACTGCTAGCTCGCCTAGCAAGTGTTTTGTCGACGCACGCACGGCTGGACCAGCCAGCCGCGGCACCCAAGATCAGTTTGCAACCACTCCTGGCACATTTCGCCAAAATGGCTCCTGCGGAGCACATGCTAAACGGTCCTGGCTTCGTGCCGGCGCACTTACTTGTCGGCTGCCCGCTTTCCCCAGTCGCTTGCAATTCTGCTGATAACTCGTAGGATCGGCCCCGGTCAATGGGCCGTGCATCCGCAGTGGAGGCGGCGCGGTTTGCGGTCAAGAAAGGGATTGCGATCATGTGGCTGCGGAACCAGCGCATTCAGAAACTCATCGGCGGGGGCCTGCTCGAACGCGTGTCGATCTCCTTGGTGTCGCGGCTCGAATTGCTCGGACTCGGCGGGCACAAGGACACTTCGATCGTCAAGCTGATTCGCCGGGTCCGCCGCGAGCGGCGCTGGTTGCTGACGTCCAACGAAGCATTCATCGTCTATTCACTGGCCCGCGCTCAAAGCCAGCAAGAAGGTGCCCTGGCCGAGGTCGGCTGCTTTCAGGGCGGCTCGTCCAAGATGATCTGCGAAGCCAAGGGAGATCGACCGCTGCACCTGTTCGACACCTTCGAGGGCTTGCCGCTGCCGGTCGCGCAGGACGGGGACGTGCATCGCGCCCATCAATACAGTTGCAGCCTGGAATCGGTGCGCGGTTACCTGTCGAATTACCCGCACGTGTCGTACTACAAAGGACGTTTCCCCGAGACCTCGCAGCCGGCCGAGAACCTGCGCTTCTCGTTCGCGCATTTCGACGTCGACTTGTACGAAAGCACGCTGGCTTGTCTGCAGTTCTTTTATCCGCGCATGCTGCCCGGAGGCATTATGCTGTCGCACGACTATTC
>CAMFLN010000228.1 GCA_945957305.1 uncultured Planctomycetaceae bacterium
AGTCACACCTTGGAATTCATCAATTGCTGCAGTTCCTCACGCGCCAACTTGCGCCAAGACATAGGGCCCCTTGGGTATGACGGCCAGCGTGGCCTGCGGACCATATTCCTCCAGCGATTCGGCAACAGCCGCTTCCACACTCGCGGCACTCTCGACAAATAGTTGGTTGATGCGTTCGGCCGGCAAACCATCCGTGACGATTTTAACCCGCGCCTTGCGGCGGACTTTGGCCAGCTCTTCGAGTTGCCATTGGTCGAGCACGAAATACTCTTGGCCTAAGATTCGTTCGATGAACACGTCAAGGTTTGCGTGCTCGGCAAACAGGCTCTCGAATTCAGGACTGCCGATTCCCTGGCTCATGCTGGCCGCGAGGATGATCGTCCCCCCTTGCTTGACTATGGGGAGCGCGCCGGTCAAGCCTTTCACCGCCTGATAAAAGGTCGTGTCGAGCGGGTAGCCGGCGGCGCTCGTGACCACGACGTCGACCGGTTCAACCACGGTGTCGACGACCACGCGGCGCACGAACTCGACACCAGCCAGGAATGCCTGTTCCATGTCGCCGGCCACCAGGGCCAGCGGGCGCCGCTCGGCGTCAATGACCGCGTTGATGATAAAGTCGCAGCCGGCACGGCGGCCGATCCAGGTGTTTTCTTCATGGACCGGGTTACCTTCAAGAATGCCGCAGTCGGCACGGGGATCTTCGAGGAACTTTGGTCCGTGCCACACCTTGACCGTTTCCAGCGCCGCCAGGCCAGGGCAGATTAGCTTTCGCCCACCCGAGAAGCCGGCCATCAAGTGCGGTTCAATCAGTCCGATCGTGATCTTGAGATCGGCGGCGACGTAGCGCGAATCGATCCAGATCGGCACGCCGCGCGGACTTTCACCCAGGTAGGTGTGTTCGTCGAGGTTGGTGCCGTGATGGTTCTCGATCCGGTAGTTGCTCGCGATCTCGGAGCCCACCATCTCGACGATTTCCTCGGTCGTGCTCGGACGGTGCAGTCCGGTCGCGACCAGAATCGTCGTACGCTCCGGCGGGATTCCGGCGTTTGCCAGCGTGGGGAGCACTTGCGACAGAATCAGCTGATTTGGCACCGGGCGCGTGATATCGCAGAGGGCGATACAGGCGTCCCGCCGACCGTGGGCCAGTTCCGCCAGCGGTCGCGCGCCGATCGGTTGGGCGAGTTGCCGGGCAAGCTCTGCGACCGGATCAAGCAGCGGAGTCACGTCCTTGTAGCCTAGACGGCGGACGACACGCTCGGCGGGAAGATCCACCGAGAGCCCTGCCTTGCCATACTCCAGCATGACTCGCATGAATGATCACTTTCGAGCCGCGTGAGTCCTGCGCGGTGGCCGATGCGACGCGCCGGTTGATCGGCCGCACCAAGCGATGTGTCGCGAGGACGCGGCCGCGCGTTTCGACCGCGCCGCCAAGACTGCCGCGGCAAACCGAGAGTCATGCCCCGCGTTTGCAAATCATCCCAATAGCAGCCGGCAAACCGAACTACTTCTTGGCGGGAGCAGATTTCGCGGCGGCGGCCGGTGCCTTGGCGCCAGCGGCAGGAGCCTTCGCGCCGGCGGCCGGTGCGGCAGCTGCGGCGTCCCCTTCGGCGCCTTCTTCCTTGGTCTTCTTTTTCTTCTTCATCGACAGCTTCACGACCCGCACCTTGGGCAAGCCGAGCGGGCTGCGTCCTTCGGGGAAGCGGTCCATTTCCTGCAGCTTGGCGATCCGCTCGCCGCGCGACAGCACGCCGCGGGCGCGTACCAGCCCCAATTGAATCCGCAGGCTTTTATCCATTGTCATGGCGGGAACTCCGAAATCTAAAAAACGGGCTATCGGGATGGGCTTGACCCCATCACTCGTAATGTTCGCTGAAAATCTGCCGAGGAAGACCCACCAGTATACGGGTGGATAGGGGGTGGGATCAAGGCGTCGCCGCGCGGCCCGACAGTCCTAAAAGTCCTGGCACTCGGGGGGACCGCGAAGCCTGGAATTCGGCCTTTCCCCATTTACTGAATGGGCGACTCGGGTGGGGGCAACTGATAACTGCGTTCCGGCTCGACCGCCGCCACACCAGGAAGCCGGCTCAAGGCATGAACCTGGTCCCCCGCGACATGGCCCAGAATCGTGCCGATGGATGCCAGGCTGGAATCGACATGCATTCCGGCAGAGCGCAACCGCTCGACAACCTGGTCGATCTGACTCAAATGAGCGTCATCGACGCTGACAGTGACGTTAACTCGGTCAGACGCGGCCATCGCAAACTCAACCTATCGCGATCTCTCTGAGGGCCGAGGGGCAAATTCCACCAATTGCATCATAGGGGCGCCGCGCCCCCCGGCCAATGATTTCGCCGATTAAACCGGGTGCAGGCCGATTGCGGACTAGACGGGTGCTTGGCCCAACCCCGAGCCGATATCGTCGGGTGGTAACCCGAGCGACCGTGCCGTGTGCACCAGTTTGGTCCACAAATCGACGGCCGTGATCCCGGGATTCGCTTGAATGTGCAAGGCGGCCAGCCCTGCGATGTGAGGAGTCGCCATGCTGGTGCCAGAAATCGTATTGTAAAGCATCGGCATGCGCCACGCCGAGCGGATGTCGACCCCCGGCCCTGCGATATCGACTTGTCCGCCATTCGGTTCCAACCCCGCGTTCGAGAACCATGCAATCTGCATGGCGGCATCCACGGCGGCCACGGCCATGATCGACGGACAATTCGCTGGATGGCCCACGGGGCGGATAATCGGCGGTTGATCCGTCCGCCGGCTTTCATTGCCCGCGGCGGCGACAATCAATGTTCCCGCGGCGAGCGCGCGACGCGCCATATTCTCGAAAACCGTCGACGGCTTGTCCCCCGGAAGTGTCGCTCCTCCGAGTGACATGGACACGACTTGGCACCCTTGATCGACGGCCCAATTAATGCCCATGAGAATGTCGCCGTCGCGGCCGCGGCCCTGGTTGTTCAACACCTTGCCGACATAAATATCGGCCTCGTAGGCGATCCCGTAACGTGGCGATTGTCCCGGGATCCGCGGCCCGGCCGCTGTCCCGATGCAGTGTGTCCCATGCCCATGCCCGTCCTGCGGTGACTCGTTGGCGACAAATGACTTAGCCACGATGTTTCGATGCTGAAAGTCGGGATGATCCAAGGTGAAACCGGTGTCGAGCACGGCGATCTTCACCCCCGCGCCGGTCAAGGACGACTCCAGCACGCGTGTCGCTTGCAGCCCCCAGGTCGCTGCGCTTTCATTAACGGCGCGGGCCACCGCCTGACGAGCAGCAGGCGCTGCCAACCCGCCCGGGGGAAAGCAGAGATTTACCCCGTGATCAAAACCATCGCGGTATCCGCGCAGGTATTCGCGATTGATCCCCGCCGATTGCTCTGCGGCAGTCGCCTGGGGCGCGACGGGCAGAACGCTTGCGGCAAATCCTGCGCGAGACCCCTGCGAGGCCACGTAGACCACTCGTTCCGGCTCCACGGCGAGAATCGAATCCGAGCGCGTGGCCTGAATGCTCAAACGACCGATCTGATCAGGGTCTCCATTGACGATGGCGATCCCTAAGCGATCAAGAACCAACGCGCCAGATTCCGGGACTTCCGCCGCTTGCGGACCATGGCTCGATTCTTCAGCAACAAAAGCACGCAGCCCGGCCATTTCGCGTAACGATTGAACCTTGGCCGACGCCGAACGTTCGCCATCGCGCATCAGGACCAACGACCGACCGGTCCGTTCCGGCTGCAGCGCACCTTGTTGTGCTGATTCCGAAAGCGCCGCCTTGCGCCAGTCTGGTAACATGAGTTCGTCCCCCAGTAAGTTCGCCGACTGCAAAAATCTGAAACTGGCGGGTCATCCTAGGTTCAGGGGGTGACAACGGGTTGTCACCGCGCGCCCCGCTTGTGCAAAGATTCTGCTACGGGCGACCGCCCGCCCCCCTGGCGGCACACACGGCGACGCGATACCAATGGGCTCTGAGCGCAGGCCGCAATCCCGCCTTGCGCGAAAATCCTTATAAATCCGCACAGCTCCACGACAGAACGCCATGACAAAGATCAAACAACTGCCCAAGCGCAGCCAGGTTAAGGCGGCCGATCAATGGGATCTCGCCAGCTTGTTTCCCAACGACGAAGCCTGGGAAAAGTCGTTTCGGCAATGGGAACGGAAAATCGCCGGCTATGAGAAGTTTCGCGGCACCCTGGCCAGTGGTCCCAAGGCCATTGCCGCTTGCTTGAAATTCGACGTCGACGTGGATCGCGCGGGCGAGCGGTTGGGAACGTACGCCTTTCTGAAGACTGCGGAGGATACGGCCAACAGCACCTATCAGCGAATGCAAGGGCGGTATCAAAATGTCGCCAGCCGCGCCGGTCAACTGGCCAGCTACATCCGACCCGAGATCATGGCCATCCCCGCCGCCAAGATGAAACGCTTCCTCGCCGCCAAAGAACTGGCCGCGTATCGATTAGTGCTCGAACGCCTGTTGCGCTACCAGCCGCATACGCTGTCCGATGGCGAAGAAAAGCTGCTGGCCATGCAAAGCGAGATGTCGATCACGGCCAACCAGGTTTTTCGGCAGCTCAATAATGCCGATCTGAAGTTCGGCACCATCAAGAACGACCGCGGCGAAACGGTCGAGCTGAGCCACGCCTCGTTCTCGGCCTTGCTGCATTCGCCCAAACGAACCGTGCGCGAGGCCGCTTTTCGCCAGTACTACCAGCAATTCTCGGCCCACGAGAACACATTGGCGGCAACGCTTTCGGGATCGATCCAGCGGGACATCTATTACGCGCGGGCGCGCAATTATCCCAGCGCACTGTCGGCGGCCCTGTTCCCGGACCGCGTGCCGCAGACCGTGTACGACAATCTGATTAGCGCCGTGCGGCACAACTTGCCGGCATTGCACCATTACTACGACCTGCGACGGCGCAAGATGAAGTTGAAGGACATTCACCACTACGACACCTATGTGCCGATCCTCAGCGACCTCGAGTCGCATCACTCGTGGGACGAAGCCGTGCAAGTCGTGATCGAGTCGCTCGTGCCGCTGGGTGACGATTACTGCGCGGTGCTCGAGCAAGGGCTCTCGGGCCGGTGGTGCGACCGCTACGAAAACCAGGGAAAACAGAGTGGTGCGTTCAGCTCGGGCTCGTTCGACGGCGAGCCGTACATCCTGATGAACTTTCAGCCCGAAGTGCTGGACCACGTGTTTACGCTGGCCCACGAGGCCGGGCATTCGATGCACTCGTACTACTCGGCGAAGACGCAGCCGTTCCAATACTACAACTACACCATCTTCGTGGCCGAGGTGGCGAGCACCTTCAACGAGCAGTTGCTGAGCAAGCATTTGATGCGCAACGCCCGCGACGATCGCGAACGGGCGTTCTTGATCAATCGCGAAATCGACGCGATTCGCGGGACGATCCTGCGGCAGACCATGTTCGCCGAGTTCGAAAAAATCACGCATGAACTGGCCGAAGCGAACGAACCGTTGACAGTCGATCGCTTCAAGAGCGTCTACCGCGAACTGCTCCAGGCGTATTTCGGACCCGACTTCGTGCTGGACGATGAATTGTCGTTGGAGTGCTTCCGCATTCCGCACTTCTACTCGGCATTTTACGTCTACAAGTATGCCACCGGGCTCTCGGCGGCGATCGCTTTATCAGAACGGGTCACGTCCGGCGCAAGCGGCGCCGTCCGCGATTACTTGAAATTCTTGCAGGGCGGTTGCTCAAAAGATCCTCTCGACCTGTTGCGCGACGCAGGCGTCGACATGGAAAAGCCAGAACCGGTCGAAACCGCGCTGGAATATTTCCGCCGACTCGTGGACGAGTTGGACGATCTGCTGTAGCGCGCATCCAAGCAACTCTCAAAGCCATGGAGAGAGGGACATATGCAACTGGGTCTTGTGACTTACATGTGGGGGGCGGACTGGGACCTGCCCACGCTGATCAAGAATTGCCAACTGACGGGCTTCCAGGGCGTCGAGCTGCGGACGACGCATAAGCACGGGGTCGAACCCTCGCTATCGGCCGACGAGCGCCGCGCCGTCGCGAAGCAGTTCACCGACAGCGGGATCGCCCTGGTCGGCTTGGGGACCACCTGTCTCTTATACACATCTGACGCTGCCGACGATCGCATAAGTGTAGTT